>CAYPAM010000006.1:0-22720 GCA_964408715.1 uncultured Lachnobacterium sp. | reverse complement strand
CATGAGGTTGAATTTCCGGAATATCACTTCCTTCTTCAGCTCATCCGTCACGCGATACACATCCTGATTTAAAACCTTACGGAAGAATCGCCTCTTCCAGTTCTCCGGCAACGGTTCTACCTGTTCCGTTGTGTATAATCCATTCACCGCATGCTGCAACACATCCGTGGAGATATCCGTTGCTAACACTTTGGTATCCCACATCTGATGTTCAAGCCCAAAATAATCCATTAGTATCATAGCCAGAGTGTACGGCTCCTCCCCAGTAGACGACGCTCCGCACCAGATACGCAGGTCTTTGCTTTTGGCTTCTTTTTTCTTAAGAGACGGCAACACTTCTTGTTTCAGATACGTGAAATGCTCCGGCTCTCTCATAAAATACGTGTGATTGGTGGATAAGAGATTCACCAGCTTCTTTTCCAGATTCCCTGTGACATCCTTCTCCATCGCATCCATATAGTCAGAATAGCTTTTGTAGCCACTCGTTCGGATATAGTTTTCGAGCCGCCCCTGTACGATGGGCTTTTTGCGGCTCATATCAATTCCATAGTGACCTTTTAAGAATCTGACTATTCTTAAAAACTCCTCTTCTGTCATTATACCCCCTGATTTTACGATTACTGCTAACGAAGTTGTCTTGCAATTCTTTTATAAATATTGAAAATATCTGCATTAAAATCCACACCTGCAACCATCTCCATGAGGTCAAGTGCTTCCTCCTTGGAAAACGCTTTACGGAAGGAACGGTTTTCTGTAAGCGCACAATAGATTGATACCAAACCAACAATCTGCGCCGGCAAAGGAATATCATTTCCCGAAATTCCCATTGGATAACCTGTTCCGTCCCACTTCTCATGGTGATATAACGCAATATGGTAAGACATATCTACGAAGTCATTGTAGTCTCCTTCCCCTCTAACATCTTCCAATATCTGCGCGCCAATTGAGGTATGTGTCTTAACAATTTCTACCTCTTCCGGTGTAAGCTTGTCCTTCTTCTGTAAGATATCCAATGGAATTGCAACGTTTCCCAAATCACAAAGCGGAGCTGCAAGCTCAATCGTATCTACAAATGTATCTGAAACCAGATGTTCAAACTTCGGAGAAAGCTGCATTGCCTGCGCTAAAATCTTACAGTTATACTGCAAACGCTCCATATGACTTTCTTCAAAGCAGGCATTCTTTCTGGCTACTGCTAAGAGTGCATAAAGCACTTTCTTCTTTTCTGCCTCCATCTGCTTAATCTGCTCGGTAATCGAAGCCTGTAATCTTCGGTTAGACTCTACCAGATCCTTGTTCATCTCTGCCATCTTAAGATGTACTTCTACGCGGGATTTCACAACCTCCTGGATAAAAGGCTTGGTCACATAGTCTGCGCCACCAACCTCAAAGCCTCTTACAACATCCTGTGGCTCGTCAAATGCCGAGATGAAAATGATTGGAATGTTTCTTGTTTTAATATCCTGCTTGAGTCTCGAACAGAACTCCAATCCGTCCATCTCCGGCATGGAGACGTCAAGAAGGATAATATCCGGAGCGATTCGCTCCATGATTTTCAATCCCTGTACACCATTCTCTGCAAGAATTGGCTGATGTCCCATATCCGTAATAATATTACGTAAGACAAATCGATTTGTTTCTACATCATCAATAATTAATATACGTCCCATGTCCCCTCCAAATTACAACACAGCCTCTAATTCTTCATATGCTGCAATGGTCTTATCATAATCAGCTTTCTGAACGGCCATCTTAAGTCGAAGCGCCTTGCTTCGAATCTCCTGTGGTGCATTATCTGTCAACTGTTTTATTGCAGTCATAAAGGATTCTGCCTTTTCCCAGTTGTCCATATCCACACAAAGGATAAGCTTGGACATATTCTTCTCAAGCTCCTCTTTGTTCGCATTACTGCCAAACGCAACCAGAAGCGAGCCCTCTTCCTGGCGATGCATTGCATCACTTAAGAAGCTCTCTCTGTCTACCGTTATTGTTGCAAGATTGCTCTCCTCCTCCGGAAGTTCCACCCATACAGAAAAGGAAAACATTGTTCCCTGGTTTGCCTCACTTTGGACATCAATGCTTCCGCCCATCAGTTCAACCAGCTGCTTGCTGATATTAAGTCCCAAACCGGTTCCGCCATATTTTCTGGAAATTGACGCATCCACCTGTGAAAAGCTCTTAAACAGCTTGTCCTGATTCTCCTGTGAGATACCGATTCCCGTATCGGTAACCAGAAAGAACAATTCCGCACGATTCATAATCTGTGCTGTTTTTACAACTTCTACCGCAATCTTTCCCACGGATGTGAATTTGGTTGCATTGGACAACAGGTTGTTTAACACCTGTACGATACGCAGTTCATCGCCAATAACACGTGTTGGAACCTCAGGCGAAATCGTTACAAAGAATTCCAAGCCCTTCTCTGTAATTTTATGCATATGATTTGACTTCACATAATCAATCATTTTACGGAAATCAAACTCTCTCGTCTCTAATGTGAACTTTCCGGCCTCTAACTTAGAGAAGTCTAAGATATTATTGATAAGCGCATTCATATCATTGCAGCCACGCTCCATCAAGTCTAATATACGAAGGCACTCTCCATCCTGTATTCTGGAAATCAATTCTCTTGTATTACCAAGCAGTCCGTTTACCGGTGTTCGAAGCTCATGTGTTACATTTGCCACGAATTCCGACTTTACCTTCATGGCATCCTCTGCATCCTGTTCTACCTGTTTGATACGTTTCTCTAAGAATGCCTGCTTCGTTATATCCTTACAAATACACAGATAGGTTCCGTCTGACAGCGCCGTAAACTTTGCATCCACAGCAAAACACGTCTTGTTCAGACGATATGCCATGACATCATGCGTCTGCTCATCAAATTCTATATCTGTTCCAAAGCCCGGGTCAGCAGCCCAAAATGCATTTGGAAAAATCTCACAGATATGCGTACCGATCAACTGGTCACCGTATTCTAAATAATCCGTTGCGGCCTTGTTGCCGTATGTAACGAATCCATTTTGCTCAAAACAAACCATCATCTCATCAATATGTTCGATTACATACTGTGCAAGACTATCATATTTCATGGTTTCATCCCTTCTTTTTCACGCCTTCGACTAACCAAAGGTATATTTCCCCAAAGTAAAAGTCTACCTAATACATTATAGTAAATTTTTCCTATTTTTGCAATAAAAAAGAGTTGTGAGTTATTAAAAACTCACAACCCTCTATGTACACGCAAAACAGGAACCCCCATATCTTGTATGTCTTATTCTTCTAAATGAGAAGTACAGTTTGGACATCTTGTTGCTGCAATGGCAATTGTGCTCTTGCAGTATGGACATTCCTTCGTTGTAGGTTCTGCCGGTTTCTCCTCTTCCTTCTTTGATAACAGGTCATTTAAAGCATTGATTCCCTTGACTAACAGGAAGATGACAAACGCAGTGATTAAGAAGTTGATAATTGCCGTAATAAAGCTGCCATACTTCAGGATGGGTGCATCCTCACCTGTACCCATGGTAAGCTGTAAATAGGAAAAATCAATTCCGCCTACCAATGCAAGGATTGGTGATAAAATATCGGTATTGAGGGAAGTTACGATAGATGTGAATGCCCCGCCGACGATAACACCGACTGCCATATCCATCACGTTGCCTCTCATGATAAACTTCTTAAACTCTGCCATAAACCCACTTGTTTTCTTCTTCATACTCCTCATTCTCCTTCGTGTTATTCTGTAACAGCCGGCGCATAGCCCCATACGTTAATCTCATTGTCACCTAAAATGGTAAATGTCATAACCATGTCGCTGCCATTTTCTCTTCTCTGTTCTAAGAATACACCATTATATTCCACATCGTCAATCATCATTGTTACATATGGGGAACCTAATTTCTCGGAGAACTTCCATGTGCCATCTAATGCACCGGTAATTGTTCCATCGGCATTCAATGATACATCCACCGTCTCATTACACTGCTTACTTGCGTAATTTACCTGTAATTTATGAACAATCACCTTGTAATCTCCAATTACATCTTCACTTGTCACATAGGATAAGTTCTCGCCTGTATATTCAAATGGAGCTGTTACCAGCCAGCCATCTTCATTTACAAACTGCTGATGTACACGAACGGAATGTGCCTCGTTCTGATTTGTAAATCTTGTGTGATATACAACAAAGATTCCATTTTCGCCAGAGTATACAGAATTATGTCCCTGTGCAACCTGTCCTGACTTGGTGAAATCCCACATATAGTTACCCATTACACGGACTCCAACATCTGAATTGACATTGTCCCATCCGTATGTAGAAATTGCAGAATCACCTGTCAAATCTGTATATGGTCCATCAGGATTCTCCGAACGGAAGACTTTCATATTATATCCGCCGGCTGCTGTCAATCCGCCGTAAGATACATATAGGTAATAGTATCCATTGATATACTCAACATAAGCTCCTTCGCCAGAAACATGTGCCCCTCCGGCAATTCGAATACCCTGATACTCATCCGATACATCTTCTACTGTTTCATAAGTATGTGATGCCAATCGAAGACCTGTTGCAGGATCTAACTCAAGCAGGTAGATTCCTCCAAACCATGAACCATATGCCATCCAAAGACGCCCCTGCGCATCATAAAATACACATGGATCAATCGCATTCAATCCGTATGTATGGTTACCGTTTCTTGATTCGTTATAACGGCTAGGGAAATCCGTTCCTGTGTAGACATCATAAAAATCTGTTTGCTGTGCCTCTGCTTTATTGGTAAATCCAGAATATACAACCGGTCCTACCACAGTCCAATCTCCATCAATGGTATCTGCCGTCAGAAGTACAATGGATGAATACCAATTATCACCATTGATACTCATATACATTGTCCATTTACCCATTTCCTCATTATAGATTACATCCGGCGCCCACATATTCCCAGACACATCATAAACTGCATTCTTCTGAGGACCACCATTTGCAGCCCACGCTGCGGCATCTGTAAACATTGATTTGTAATCTGTAGTAATATTATTGGAAAATGGTGTCCAGCTAATCAAGTCTTTTGACTTAGCCCACGCTCTATGAGAGCCGAAGATATAATACATATCTGTCTCCGAGTCATATACCACACTTGGGTCATGCGAAGAGGTACGACCAATTCGAGACATATAATACTGGCTGTATGACACCGTTGTGCCAATTGTTACCTCTTCGCCACCAATCTTTACCACTGTCTGTACAGTCTGGTTGTCACCTGCTTCTGCTACGGTTGTTGGAAGCATTGTAATAAGCATTGCTACTGCAAGTGTTGCTGCTGAAGCAGCCTTTTTGCCTTTCTTGCCCTTTAATACCAGAATCACAACTGCTGCAATCAGAAGAACTGCTACAACCGTGATAATAATAGGAAGCATTGAGCCACTGCCTTTTCCAATAATCTCAAAGGTCATGCTCTCGCCTGCTGCCAATGTATCCAGAACGATAACCTTATCCGCTTCATCCGCATAGGTAAGTCCCTCTGGCCAATCAATCTTGACATTCAGGTTGGACACCTCTTCTTCCGTGGTGTTGGTAACCTTCACGGTAACCACCACATCATCGCCAGTGCCATAAGCTTCTTTATCTGTTGTTACCTCCACAGCTACTGCTGCGTCATCTGCCATAACTGGTGTTACTCCCATGAGCAATACCATCGCCAACATGACAGAACCTATCATTTTAAAACCCTTGCGCATAATTTCCTCCTTCACGCTTTCCTTTATGACCTCTATTCTATCACTTGTAAAGTCATGCAGACAACTTGTATATTTTCTATCAAACACGGCAGGGGGAGGAGGTGGCAGGTTACATCAAAAGCTGGATGCGAAAAAGCTGTTGCGTCAGGGATTTTTCGGGAAAAATCCATTTTGCAACAGCCCTTGTCACTTTACTCGAAATACATGATAATATCGTAGGTTGCACCAGCCGGAGTCACAATCTCCAGACGTGACTGCTGATACGCACCCGAGATAACCTCCTCACCAACATTCACTTTATTACTTACGTTTGCATAGAGCTCCGGGTAAGCACGGAACACCATTCCGGCATCTGTGGTCACTTCAAGATAAAGCACCTTCACATTGTCGTTATAGTACTCATCCGGAATTGCATCTACTGCCTGTGACCAGTTAATCTCAGAAGCTCCATAAAACAGATTCTGCAATTCCAATTCCTCGTCGCCGAAGACAAGCTTGGCATTTGTCACGGTCTCTCCTGCATTGATTGTATATTCAACCGTTCCTGCTAATGTAAGCTTACCATTGCCATAAGAGGACATTCCATCAAACTCGCATAGAACGTATTTTGCCATGAAGTCACTTGCACCTAACCAGTCAATCTCCTCGCTACTTGTCATTACGCCTTCATTGTATTGGTAAAGCGTTGTCGCATAGCTCTGATTGTTTAATGGTAAGGCAATCGTTCCGGTTACCTGTGAACCATTGCGCGCAAGCTCCCATGTTCCATAGCCATTTCCAATGGAATAGGTGGTCCCCACTGCCACATCATTCACAGTTATGGAAACATCAATATTTACAACACCCTGTTCCCAATCCACCTTGCCAACACCATAGGTGATATCTGCCACAAGTCTATTGGCATCCATCATGCTCTCCAAATCATCAATACGCCATTCCAAGCGATTGATATTGGAATTTGCATTCTCTAAGCTGACATTGAGATTATCAATCTCATCTGACATTGATGCAAGTGTGCATCCTTGAAAAAGACATACTACCACAAGGATAACCAGCAATACTTTCATTCCACTATTATTCATTTTCCTGTCCTCCCCATGTTTCCATACTGATATCATGATCTGTAACCGTTATCGTCGAATCACAGAACTCATCGTCGATATAGACCTGCAGCTCCGTATCCTCTGACACCGAAAATTCATATAAGAAAAAGTCATAGCCATATTTATCCTCATAAGAGGTGGTTTCCACAAAGATATCCAATATCACGCTTCCGTCACTCACATAGCTTAAGCTCATATTGCTTTGAATAAGCATATCCTGATTTGGCACATATACGATACATGTATCGCTTTCTGTTGATACCAGCACATGCACCTGCGTCTTTTCTCCACAAGTCGCAAGCCACTCCGCAATAGTGGTATTGCCAGCCATATCCTCTGCTGTAATATTATACATGCCTTCATATCCGCCATAGCTTTCGTGGTAATTGACCCCACCATTCGAAATTCGAAGTACTGAGAACAGCGCCAGAAAAAGTGCCAGAAGTACCACCGCAACAATAGAAATCAAAGCAATCATTCCATTGTCCTTCTTATAGGCTCTTACCGGCTGACCGTATTCCTTTGGAAGCTCTGTGCCACAGCTTGGACAGGCATTCCAGCCCCTTTGAACCGGAAAGTTACACTCTGGGCACTGCGTTAAAAATGACTTTCCACATTGTGGACATTTTCTATCTGTTGCATCAATTCCCGCTCCACAGTTTGGACACTGCAAATCCATCAGTGGCTTTCTGCACACAAGATACATAATAAGCCCCAAAAACAGTGGAACCAAGGCCGCTACCAGACTCCATGCCAGCGGATTCATCCCTCTCTTTGACGCATCCTTATACACAAACACTACAACAAAAACCGTTGCAAACAAACACAATAACAAAATCGGTAATACTGCTATACTAACTGATGCCATAATTCTTCCTCTCTCCTTTTCATAAATCTACCGACACAAGCGGCTCCAATCACCACATATACTGCAAACACAACCGTTGCAATCACAAATATCTTCTGGTCAATCAGTGCTGTCGCAATCAACATTACTATTGCAACTATCGTCATGATAACTGCTGCAATGCATGATAGAATCAGCATCTGCTTTTCTCTTTTTCTTGCTTTTCGTTCCATAAGCATCTCTATATTCAATTGTGGCGTTCGATAGCCATCAAAATCATAGATTCCATTCATCCTGCAATACCTCCTTTAACATACTCCTTGCCTTCATTAGACGCGTCTTTGCGGTCCCTTGCGGTATTCCCATAATCTCGGCAGTACGCTTGATATCCTTATCCTCAAAATAGAATAGAATCACTGCCTCACGAAGCTTCTCCGGCAGCCGCTCCACCGCTTCTCTTACTTCTCTGTAATCCTCTTTGATTTCCGATGGGACCTGGGCGATTACCATATCCTTCTCCTCCGAGCTGGAAAACATATCGAAAAACGGAGCGATTTTCTTCCTTCTCATACAATCCCGATAGCGATTCACACATATGGTAGTCAGCCACGCCTCATATGCTCTTGAAGGCTCATATTGCTGTTGTCGTTCGTATGCCCTGAGCCATGTATCCTGGTACAAATCCCATGCATCGTGTGTATTCTTGCACAGCGTCATGCACAGACCAAACAGCCTCGGGCCATAGACTCTAATCTTCTCTTCCATATTCCCTCTTGGTATTATTTTTCATCATTTCTACAATTGCAGATTCTACTCAAGAAACATCTCTGCTGTTTCTTGTCATACTCATATACGAATCATACTCTCGTTCGGTTCATTTTTTTTGAATTTTTTGTCAAAAATTTTATCCAAAACAGATAAGGGGCAGAATAATTGCTTATTCTTCCCCCTTACGATATAATTCATTATATATATCCCTGACGGCCATAGCAAGCAGGGAAAATGCAAAAATTTTTATTTTTTCCAAATTTTAGTGAGTAAAAAGGCAACTTCCTACGTTTATTAGGTAGAAGGAGGAGGAAACACGATGCCATACACCGGGTTATATGACTACAACCAATACCTTAAAGGCGACAAAGCCGCCTTGGACAATTTCGTCCGTACATACAGTGATTCGCTGACTCGCTACGCCTATTGTTACTTAAGTGACGCATCTGCCGCGGAGGATGTCATGGAGGAAACAATTGCCACTCTTTTAGTCAAGCGAAAGCACTTTCTGGATGCTGCGCATTTTCATGCATATCTCTACAAGCTCGCCCGCAACAAGTCCATTGACTATCTCCGCCGACGAGCAAAGACTCTGCCACTTGCAGATATCGAGGAGGTTGTTTCTAGTGAAAATATCGAGGATTCCTTTGTACAAAAGGAGCGCAACCGGCGCATCTATATCTGTATGCAGGAACTACCGCCAGACTATCGTGAAGTCCTCTACTTAAGTTACTTCGAAGGCTTAAACACGGAAGAAGTATGCCGAATCATGAAAAAGAATACAAAGCAGGTATATAATCTTCTTGCCCGCGCAAAGGCCGCCTTAAAGAAAATCTTGTTAAAGGAGGGAATTACGCATGAAGACTTATAACGAAAGAAGCACAGACATCTTAGAAAAAGTTAAGGCAAAGCGTAAGAAAAGAAATACCATCCGCGCCGGAATTGGCAGCGCACTGTGTCTTGCAATTGTCGTCCTGGGCGTCGGCTTATTCACACCATACGACACTACTTTGCCAAGCGTGGAGCAATATGCTGCAAGCGAATACTACTCTATCATTGAAAAATTAAATATCCTGACCTATGATAAACCAGACTATAAAAATGCATTTGAGGAATATATTTTAACTGCTTTACAAAGCGGAAAAGACTTAGTCCTCAATGGTACCGATTCCGCCCCTGAAATGGGATTCGACGTGGAAGAAATGCCGAGCGAGGATAATGCTTCTGGTGAAGCAAATACTTCTCAAAGCTACGAGGAAGTTACCGACAATCAGGTGTCCGGCGTTATCGAAGGTGATATCTTCAAACGAAGCGATAAATACATCTACTATTTTAGGAACATGACCGTGTCTGTTTATTCGATTGAAGGAAAAGACTCCAAGGAAATCGGCACCTATGAACTGACGGACAAGGACGGCTATAAGGTGGGCGCTTATGATAGCTCCTACTGTGAGATGTTTTTGTCCAAGGATTGCAAGACCGTAATCATCCTTACACCTGTTTACAATCCGGTTACCTACTCTTCTGAGGTAATGCTTGTAAGCCTTGATGTTAGCGATCCGACAAATATTGTAGAGAATCAGAGAAGCTATTTGACCGGTGAATATCTTTCAGCACGTATGATTGACAATGAGCTTCTTATCATGGCTCATTATAATTCCCGGTGGAAACGAATCGACTTCTCAGACGAGACTACATTTGTTCCACAGTACGGAACCTATGGCAATATGAAGTGTATCGAGGCTTCAAACATCATTTGTCCGGAAGAGCTGACCTCTACGAACTATACTGTTGTCTGTAAGATTGATATGGCAACTCTTGAAGCAAAATCCACAGGTGCATTCCTCGATTATGCCAACGAGGTATATGTATCCACAGAACGTGTATATGCTACCCGCACCTACTCCTTGCAAGAGAAAGACGCTTCAGGCATCACACGCGTAACCCGAATGACCGAAATCTCTGCTTTAAATTACAGTGGCGACGCTATGGTATACGAGGGAAGCGCCTCTGTCGCAGGATATATTGAAAATCAGTATTATTTAGATGAATACGACGGCATCCTTCGCATTGTTACCACAACCGATTCCGAAAGCTACATCGAACATATGGAAACCAACGGAGATTCTGCTGTAAATTGGTTTGGAAACTATACTTCGAGCACCAATGCAAGCCTCTACTGCATCGACCTTGCTACCTGGCAGGTGATTGCGTCTGTCGAAGGCTTTGCTCCGGAAGGCGAAACCGTAGAATCTGTTCGTTTTGACGGAGACAACGCTTATGTATGTACCGCAGTTGTTATTACACTGACAGACCCAGTCTTCTACTTTGACTTATCTGATTTAAACAACATTACCGTAAAGGATACCGGAACTATCGAGGGCTACTCCAGCTCACTTGTAAACTTTGGAGATTTCTTACTTGGAATTGGTGTTGGAGAAGATTTGGATAGTTTAAAGATTGAGATGTATCAGGAAACAGAAACGGGCGTAGAAGCTGTTTGCAGCTATAATGTTGCTTCCTGCGACTTCTCTACGGAATACAAGTCCTATCTTATAGACCGTGAAAATATGCGCATCGGTCTAGGATATTCCGGATATGACGAGAATGGCGATTACGATAACTGCTATGTACTGCTGCAATTCGACGGCTACAAGCTCTTCGAGTATGTCCATGCCAACATTTCCAGCAGAAATCAAAACAAACGCGCCGTGATTATCGATGATTATATCTACATCTTTGGTGATTATGTCGAAAACAACTTCGTTGTAATCAAATTATAAACACTTCCACCAATTCTTGGTGCTTTACTTATTCATACACATCCTTTAAAATAAACTATACCGACACAATCGGAGGAAGCTATAGAAATTGGAGAACACATATATGAAATTCATCTCTTGGAATGTAAATGGATTGCGCGCGTGCGTACAAAAAGGATTTTTAGATTTTTTCAAAGAAATAGATGCTGACTTCTTCTGTCTGCAGGAAACCAAATTGCAGGAAGGACAGATTGAACTAACGCTTCCCGGATATCACCAATACTGGAATTACGCTGTGAAAAAGGGGTATTCCGGAACTGCGATTTTCACCAAGCACGAACCGTTGTCTGTAAGCTATGGTATTGGAATCGAAGAACATGATCAGGAAGGTCGTGTAATTACGCTGGAATACCCTGACTATTATATGATAACCTGCTACACACCAAACTCTCAGAACGAATTGGCACGTCTTTCCTACCGCATGACCTGGGAGGATGCTTTCCGCGCTTATGTAAAAGAACTGGACGATAAAAAGCCTGTCATTCTCTGTGGCGACTTGAATGTGGCTCATCAGGAAATCGACTTAAAGAATCCAAAAACAAACCGCATGAATGCCGGCTTTACCGATGAAGAACGTGGTAAAATGACACAGCTTCTAAGCGTTGGCTTTACGGATACCTTCCGCTACTTCTATCCGGATACTACGGACATCTATTCCTGGTGGTCGTATCGTTTCAAAGCCCGCGAGAAAAATACCGGATGGAGAATCGACTACTTTATTACCTCTTCCTCCATCGATGACAAGCTCGTAGACGCAAGGATTCATACAGATATTCTAGGTTCTGACCACTGCCCGGTAGAGCTTGTGGCGAATCTGTAGCATAAAAGCTGTTGCAACATGGATTTTCGAACTAAAATCAATCCGTGGCGCAACAGCCTTTTTATGTCTATCTGCTACCTTATACATTTATCTTCTCTGCCAGCTCAAGCAGAATCTTTGCAAAATAGCGCACCTCTGGATATTGTGCAATCTCCCATAGACGCACGGTGCATACCAGCACGCCATCCTTGATGTAGAGCATACCCAGCTTATGGCATCGCTCAACATTGTCAATTGGCTGTACTAAAAGCTTCACATCATCGCAACCGTCTAACACGCTGCAATGACTATGCATCGTCAGATGATACCACTGTGGTGTTGAATAAGTCTCACACAAGAAGTCCTTCCGAAGCTTCTTCTGAAGCTCATCGATATTCGGAATGTATAAACCAAGTGTTCCGATTGGCACCTTGCGGTTCATGCTTTCCGATATCTGACGGAACATTGGATAGTTCCAGAAATCTGTACAGTATGTACCTTCCACATCGTTTTCCGTCATCTTAGGGATATATACAAATTGCGACCCCTCTTGCATGTCCGACTCACTATGTGCAAGTAGAAGCTTCTTATCCCCATAACTAATTGCAGCTTCCGTAATATTGATATCCACATCCGGATATGCCCAAAGTGTATAGGCATTCTGATATTCTGTATTCGGTATCCAGAGCCTGATGTCTATTTTCTGTGGTTTTTCCAAGGCTGGAACGGCAAATTCCACAACTCCTATATCAGCAAGACGTGTATCGCCTTTTGCCACCTGAAAAGCCCCTTCTGTAATCACACAGGCATCCATGACAACCTGATATGCAAGCTCTGTCCCTGCAAAATCATCCCAATTGCACACGGACAGGCGCACCGGCATATGGATTACCTCCTGCTCCGTTGCCACAAAAGACGTAAGCTCCCCAAGAATTACAGTATCTCCACAAAAGCGTCGCCATTCCTTTGGCGCAATGAGGCCCTTGGATTCTAGCCATGCATTCAAAACGCCGACGAGTGCTACATTCTGTCCTGGAAAATCCTGTAAATCCAATAGCTGAAAGCCGCTTAATTCCTTTGTGCGAAGTGCAGCCTCGATTTCCCTGCGATAACAAGCAATCGCATGCATACCTGTCGCCTGATAGAACTCCTTCCACTGCTTGTAGGTATCGCTTTTTTCCATACGTTCCCGATATATGTTAAGATACAATGGCTGCTGCGAACCATCGTAGCGCCCCAGCTCCTCAAAATCAGGGAAAAAGTCATACTGTCCGATTTCATGAGAAATCACTGGCACCTTAGGAATCAACGCGCCTTCGCTTTCGACTGCTTTTACTTTTTTCGTTCCTGTGCCGTACTGAATCTCGATTTCTCTGTCCGCACTCTCACCCATAGCTGCAGCAAGCGGTGCAATGATTGCATCATAATTATGACTGGAATTCGGCGCATCCGTCTGGATATGTCCCTGTGGTGCATCGCACATCGCATAAGAACCACGGAAGAGTCTGTCTCCTGCAAGACGCACACCGCAGAATACATCCTCATCCTCTAATACTGCGGGGCAAAACTGAAAATTATTAGACCCCTGTGTATATAAATGTCTACTGTCAACACACTTATAATTATGTAGGAAGCTATTGATACGCTCCATATTTCCCCAAAGCTCATTTCCCATAGAAAGCATCACAAAGGATGGGTGATTGCCGTAATCTCTTAGGATACGATAACCCTCTTCTATCAGATATTCCTGTTCTGCTTCATTGTAGTATTCTTCCCCTGGGGCAGCTATTGTTCCCCAGAACGGAAGCTCCGGCTCCATATAGATGCCCATCTCATCTGCTGCTGCAAATGCCGCATCCGGTGGACAACAGGTGTGGAAACGGTAATGATTGATTCCATATTCCTTGACTGTCGCAAAGACGTTCTTCCACTCCTCTACGGTCATTGGTGCATAACCGGTATTTGGAAAAACCAGTCCGTCATGCTTTCCGCGCCAGAATACCTCTCTATCATTAACCAATAATTTTCTGCCTGCGCTTGATAGCTTTCTTATACCAAAATACGCAGAAGTACTCTCTTGTTCCACGATTACTTCTGCGTATAATAGATTCGTATGATACTCATCCCACAGCAGATTCTCGCCATCTATTGCAAGCTGTGTCTCAAGGTGTCCGTCACAAAAAGCATGCTGTCCCTCATACAGAAGTTCTCCGCTTTTTCTGCAAATCTTTACATAAGCGTCACCCGCATTGCTGCCATAGATATCTGCTGTAAGCCTGATTGCTTCAGGTGTTTTTGCGTCCACCTGAAGATGATATGGATAAACGTTTTCTCTGATTTGCAATTCGATACGGCCAACGATTCCATTCCAGTTCGTCTGCGTGTCCGAGGATGTCATATGACCACCTCGCGTTGGATAATTCGTATTATCTACACGAACCGTCAGAACGTGTTTTCCCGCCGTCAGCACACCTGTTAAATCGTGCTCATGGTATCCGCATAAGGTATTTACGGTATTTATCTTTACTCCATCGATATACACCGTCGTAATTCTACTGCGTTCTAAAAACAGAGTAATCTGTTTTTGTTCCCATTCCTGTTCCACCATAAGCTCTCTGGAATACCATGCATACCCCTCAAAGCAGAATCGGTCTGTCATATATCCAGTATTTGGAATGTTATCTTCCGTTCCCTTTTTCGCATGGGCTGTACTGTCTGGAAGGACGATTGTATCATCGCTTTTTGGCGGCATCTGATACTTTTTCTCAGCATCTAAGCACAGTCCCCATGTTCCTTGCAAATCAATCCTACGCATCTTTCCTACTCCTATTAATCCATCTTAAGATATGCCAAATTACGTTCAATCATCTCACAACGCTGTGCAACGCAATCACGGCTTCTAAGTGGGTCTACAGGTGTGTTAAATGCATAATCCAACAATTTGTCAATTGTTGTTGATGCAACATGAAGTCTGGTATCGCTTGCGGCATAGTAAATCCACAGCTTACCGTCCTCTTCTGCAATCGCACCATTGGTAAACACAACGTTTGATACGTCACCGACACGTTCCCAGCCTCTTGGCGCAATTAAGAATCCTGAAGGCTCAGCAATCACCTTCCAAGGCTCCTTTAAATCTGTCACAAACACATAGATGACATAACGCAAGCCCGCTGCTGTATTACGAACACCATGTGCAATGTGCAACCAGCCCTTTTCGGTTTTGATTGGTGTCGCACCTTCACCGTTTTTGCTTTCTGTAATCGTGTGATATCTTCTTGGACTAGTAATAATCTCCTCGTCAATCACTGCATGTGTGATATCCTCGCAAAGACCAAATCCAACACCTCCGCCGGAACCGGTATCAATGAAATCATCCATTGGGCGTGTATAAAAAGCATATTTTCCATCTACAAATTCCGGAAGCAAATCAACATTTCTCTGCTGTGGACTGCGAAGGGTCACCAGATTTGGCAATCTCTCCCATGTCTTTAAGTCTTTTGTTCGAACAATGCCTGCTGCCGCAACTGCTGCAGAAAGGTCTGGATTGCTTAAATCCTTGCTTTCGGAACAAAATACCCCATAAATCCATCCATCCTCATGCTGTGTCAGACGCATATCATAGACATTGGTTTCTTCCGGACATGTATCCGGCAGTTCGATTGGCTTCTCCCAGAAACGGAAGCCCTCTACCGGATTATCACTTTCCGCAACACCAAAGAAGCTCTTACGGTCGTTTCCTTCAATACGTGCAACCAGATAATACTTGCCATTTAATTTTATCGCACCGGAATTGAATACCGCATTAACACCGAGTCTTTCCATAAAGTATGGATTCGTCTCCGGATTTAGGTCATAGCACCAGGTAAGTGGAATGTGCTCTCTTGTCAATACCGGATTCTCATAGCGGTCATAAATCCCATTGTAAAAATCGCTTTTTCTATTCGGTTCAGAAAGAAGCTCTTCCTGCTTCATCTTCAACGTATAATAGTTCTCATGTAAATTAGACATAAATCTCTACATCCTTTCTCATCAATTCCATGCACATTCTTCCGTTATGATATGGGCACTTCCAAGGTTCTACGATTGGTTTTCCCGGTGCTGGTACTCCATGTTCGTCCGTGCACCAATACCACTCACTTCCCTCTCGCTTATCCATCAGATATTCTTCGATAAAACGATAAATGTCTGCTGCTGCATCGCGGTATTCTGTGTGACTTTCATCCTTTTGCCACAGATTCACAAATCCAAGTACCGCTTCGGCCTGTACCCACCATACACGCGTCATATCCACAACGCCTCTTTCTGCCTCATTGGACAAAGAGTGATGATTATATGCCACCTTATAAATCGTTTCTGCGATGTCTTTATCAATCTTAGAGATGTCCTCCATCAAGTCCGGAGCCTCTAGCAGGCTACAGCCCCAGTCAATGAGCCAGCTTGACTCAATATCATGTCCATAGCTGTATAAGTCTATAATTGAATTGTACTCTGCATCGAAAAACACCAGCTGACGATGAAGCCTTGGGTCATATATCTTATCCGAATAGATATGCAGAATGCGCACCATTGCTTCGTATACACGTGCATCCCCGGTTGCCTGATACAGACCTGAGTATCCTTCGAAAACGTGCAGCAAGGTATTCATCGTCTTATCTGCAAGCACACCATTCTCACTAAGCTTTTCATTGGACTCCGGCTTCCAATCCAATGTAAAAGCCTCCAGATATCCAATCTCATCCGTGCAATGCTCTTCAATCAAAGCAAACAGCTCCTCTGCCATATTACGGGCATCCTCATCGCCAGTCAGACGATAGTAAGAAGACAGCGCATAGATGGCAAACGCCTGATTATAGGTATGCTTTGTCGTATCTAACGGTGTTCCATCATAGCTCATGCTCCAGAATATTCCGCCGTTTACCTTATCCATGCACTTTTCCTTCAAAAATGCATAGGCATGCTTTGCTTCTGCCTTTAAATCTTCTCTCTCAAGAAGCAGTGCCGCTTCTGAAAAAAACCAAAGAATTCGGCTATTTAGAATACATCCCTTTTCCGCCTTCTTATCCAGTACCAAATCCTGGCTCATATATCCGTAATATCCGCCATATTCTGCATCATGCAGATTCTTCCAGAAGGGAATAATCCTTTCTTCGAGCATTTCTTTCGCAGCAACTGCAATCTTTTTCATAATAACTCTCCTTTTCGTGAATGCATTACGCAGATTCACGCTTTATAAACCGACCATTTATTACAATATTGCCTTTGGCGATATTGCGTTTTCCCTTGATGCGGGCAATCATCTGTGTCACAATCATTCTTCCCATCTCTTCTACATTTACACGATAGGTTGTTAGCTGTGGCACACAAATCTGTGCTACCAGATAATCATCATATCCGACAACTGCAACATCCTCTGGGATACGGTATCCATTCTTCTTTAGCTGCTCTACAAGATTGAATGCAACCTCGTCACAGTTGCACACAAATGCCTGTGGCATTTCTTCCGGCAGCGCAAATGGCAGATATACACCTGTTGCATCACGGTCTTCAATTACTAAGTCCATATTCAGTTCGATTCCGTTTTCAATCAACGCCTTTGCATACCCAAGGAAACGGTCCATAATCGAGCTTGTCGCACGAATACTTCCCACAAAGCCTACTGACTTTCTTCCAGATTCCAGCAAATACTTGGTGGTACGATAGCCACCAACCACGTTATCACTGGTAACTGCATCTGCATCGAGACTTTCATCATAGAAGTCTAACAGCATATATGGCAATCCACTCTGCGAAACAGTACGGATATACTCACGACTTATCTCTCCCATGAAGATAATTCCGTCTACCTTGTTCCCCTGAATAATTGCAGGCGGCAAGCATTTGCGTTCTGCATCCAGAGACACTATCTCTAATAACGCAGAAAATCCAAGCTCATTACACTTCATTAAAATCTGTCGATACAAATTGGAATAAAAGGTACTATCTGCAAAGAATATATCTGCAACAATAATTCCGATATTTCCAGACATCGGTCCGCCCGTTGTCTTTTGTGGCTTTGCACGTAGTGGAACATACCCCATCTCCTTCGCAAGTGCCAGGATTCGTTCTCTCATCTCATCACTTACACCATCCTTGCCAGCAAGTGCTTTCGATACAGAAACTACACTGATATCCAATTGTTCCGCAATGTCCGCCATGCGAACTTTTTTATCCATTTTTACTTCCCCGCCTTCTCTTGTTTGTATTCCGAATGTTTTAACTTAATTCTAACTTTATTTAGCTAATTTGTCAATGAGTCTTATTCGTTTTTAGTTAATTTTTTTCTTAACAAGAAGCCGCAAATCCTTGAGATTAACAACATCTTGATTTAAAAATTATTTTTTGATACAATTAGGTTAATTAACTTAACAAGGAGGGTAACTATGGATACTACTTTACTCTATAAGCTTTGGAAGGAGCGTGCCCTTGATGACACGGATTTGCAGGAAGAGCTTGCAGCTTTAAATCCTGACACAGACGCCTCTGCCATCAACGACCGTTTCTATCGCAACTTGGAATTTGGTACCGGAGGCCTGCGTGGTGTTATCGGAGCCGGAACCAACCGCATGAATATTTATGTCATCCGTCGTGCGACACAGGGCTTGTGCAATTATTTGAAATCAACAACTCTTCCACAATCCGTTGCCATCGCATATGACAGCCGCATTAAGGGAGATTTATTCGCTACAGAAGCCGCAAAGGTTCTTGCAGCCAATGGCATTACCGCATGGATTTATCCACGCTTAGAGCCAACTCCAGCCTTAAGCTGGGCAGTACGTTACCTCGGCTGTGGTGCCGGCATCTGTGTTACCGCAAGCCACAACCCAGCAAAATACAACGGCTACAAGGTGTACGGAGCAGACGGCTGTCAGATTACCCTTGAGGTTGCAGACGCTGTATTAACAGAAATTGAAAAAATAGATATGTTTGACGGTGTTACCATATGCAGTGAAGAAGAAGGCCGTGCCAATGACATGATTAAAACGATTCCTGAAAGCTGTATAGAAGCATTCTTAGATTCCGTTGAAGCACAAAGCGTTGCGGATGGTGATAAGCTTGATTTGAAGGTTGTTTATACTCCTCTCAACGGCTCTGGTCTTGAATGCGTAACAAAGATTCTAAACCGCATTGGAATCACGGATGTAACAGTTGTTCCAGAGCAGGAAAAACCAGACGGCAGCTTCCCAACCTGTCCATATCCAAACCCAGAGATTCGTGAGGCAATGGAAAAAGGCTTGGAATTATGCCGCGAAATCAAACCAGACCTCCTCCTTGGAACTGACCCGGACTGTGACCGCATGGGTGTTGCTGTTCCAGAGGGCGACGACTATCGATTAATTACAGGTAATGAAATGGGCATACTGCTCTTCGACTACATCTGTCGCCAGCGTCTTGCTCATCACACAATGCCAGCCAATCCTGTTGCAATTACCACCATCGTTTCTACAGATATGGCTGACGCAATTGCTGCAGAATATCAGGTAGAGCTTCGTCGCGTACTCACTGGATTTAAGTTCATCGGCGAACAGATTGGCGAATTAGAAGCACAGGGACATCCGGAAAGATACATCTTCGGCTTTGAGGAAAGCTATGGATATCTGTCCGGCGGACATGTACGAGATAAAGACGCGGTAAATGCCAGCATGCTCTGCTGCGAAATGACCGCTTGGTATAAAAAACAGGGAATGACACTCGCAGAAGCTATGGATGCCTTATATGCGAAGCACGGCTGCTATCGCAATGATTTGGCAAGCTTTTCCTACGAAGGCGCAGATGGCATGAAGAAAATGGGTGAAATCATGGACAATCTTCGCAAGAATGGTCCAACAGAGTTAAACAACGAACCTGTTACAAAGGTGGTTGACTATTTAACCGGCGAGGGAGTATCCTGCAACCTGCCAAAGAGTAACGTGCTAGAGTTCCAGTCTGCACACTCTAAGATTCTGGTACGCCCTTCCGGAACAGAACCGAAGGTAAAGGTTTACCTCTCTTCGAATGCAACCAGCATGAACGAAGCTGCTAAGATGAACGATACAATCCTGGCTGCTGTTACAGAGAAGTATCTCGGATAAGGAGCATCCCATGAGCAAAAAACGATTTGCACCAAACGGCACCCCTGTTATTGTCCAGACCGGTGCCAGCATTATTGTAGAAGATTCACAAGGACGAATCCTGATGCAACAGCGTCAGGATGATGGCACATGGAGCTATCCTGGCGGAAGAATCGAAATCGATGAAACTGTAGAAGAGGCAGCGCGTCGCGAAGTATTTGAAGAATGTGGACTTACCGTTGGAGACATGTCTCTTCTCGGTGTTTTTTCCGGCAAGGAATTAAACCATGTATATCCGGACGGCTATGAAGTATGTGGTATTGATATCGTCTATGTCAGCCATGACTATACCGGAAGCCTTCGCAGTATCGACGGCGAAGTAAAGCAGATGGGCTTCTATCCTATCGATGCGCTTCCGCAGCCTATCTCTGGCATGAATGCAATTCAGATAAACGCATATCTTGCAACACGCAAGTAAAGGAGTCAGCATGAAATATTATGGAGCCTTAGAAGCTGGCGGAACCAAGATGGTCTGCGCCATTGGAGATGAAAACGGCAAAATAATCGAGCGAGTTTCAATTCCGACCAAAACTCCTCAGGATACCATGCCGGATATGATTGCCTTTTTCCAAGGAAAAGACCTTCAGGCACTCGGCATCGGCTGTTTTGGACCTATTGATTTGGATGAGCACTCTCCTACTTATGGATATATCACTTCTACACCAAAGCTGGAATGGAAAGACTATCCGATTGTGCAGGAATTTAAAAACGCACTCTCGATTCCAATCGGCTTTGATACCGATGTGAATGCTTCAGCCTTAGGCGAATCCACATGGGGATGTACTGCCGATGTGTCCGATAGTATCTATATCACAATTGGAACCGGAATCGGCGTCGGTGTCATCATTGACCACAAGCCATATCATGGTCTGATGCACCCGGAGGGAGGTCACATCTTCCTGCATCCGCACGAGACGGATTCTATGCCGCAAGGCATATGCCCATATCACAAGAATTGCTTTGAAGGTCTCGCATCCGGTCCAAGTCTAAAGAAGCGTTGGGGACTCCCTGGAGCCCAACTTGCAAGTCGCACAGAGGTATGGGAATTGGAGGCTTATTACATTGGTCAGGCCCTATGCAACTATATCATGCTCCTTTCTCCAAAAAGAATCGTTCTTGGTGGAGGCGTCATGCAGCAGTCACAGCTCTATCCGCTCATTCGAAGCGAGGTAGAAAAACAGCTCGGTGGCTACATCCGCAATATCGGCACCGCCGACCTAGAACACTATATTGTTCCTGCAAGCCTAGACGATAACCAAGGCATCATGGGGGCAATCAAACTCGCAATTGATGCACACACTAACCATCAGGGCTAACGCTTACACGCAATGCCTTGAAGAAGGAAGAATTCTATGAATAAAACAATTTTAAAGCTAATTCCTGTGTTTCAGGAGAAAATCTGGGGTGGCAACCGCCTTGCTACCAATTTCAATTATGACATTCCAAGTGATAGGACTGGCGAATGCTGGGCTATCAGTGGACACCCGGGCGGTGACTGTGCCATTGATAATCCAGAGTATGCATCTGAGACACTTGCCTCTCTTTGGAAGAAGCAGCCAGAGCTTTTCGGAAATGTTCCTGGCGACATCTACCCTCTTCTTATCAAGATTATTGATGCGAAGGACGACTTAAGCATTCAGGTACATCCGGATGATACCTACGCAATGGAGCACGAAAACGGCTCTCTTGGCAAAACCGAATGCTGGTATATCTTAGACTGTAATCCTAATACCAGCATCGTTATCGGTCATCACGCAAAGACCAAAGAAGAAATGGAACAGATGATTGCAGAAAATCGCTGGAACGAATTGATTCGTGAGGTTCCAATTCAAAAGGGCGATTTCTTCCAGATTAATCCTGGTTGTGTCCACGCGATTAAGGGTGGCACACTGATTCTTGAAACCCAGCAGTCTAGTGATGTTACCTATCGTTTCTATGATTACGGACGTTTGGAAAACGGCAAGCCTCGTCCTCTTCACATCCAGCAGAGCCTTGATGTTACAGAGATTCCTTTTAAGGAGAACAATACCGCGCCAAACGTACATACACTAGAGGATGCAACCATCACCACTTTAGTTACCTGCAAATACTACTCTGTTTCCCGCGTAGAGTTAAATGGTACTGCACACTTCGATTGGAATCAGCCTTTCGTAAATATCAGTATTCTCTCAGGGGAAGGTACATTTGACGGACAGCCTGTGAAAAAAGGTGACCACCTCGTTATCACCGCAGACTATGGCATGATGGAACTGACTGGCAATCTGGAATTTATGTATTCGCATATTTCCTCTGATTCAACTACACTATAGCAGAACAAAGAATCTCGCTTGCAAGTTCGCAAGCGAACTTGTGAAATGAGCTGTTGCAACATGGACACTTACCAAAAGCTCCGTGCCGCAACAGCTTTTTTGACTTTCTCATAATGTAGCTTGGTGCCGCTCCCCACTGCCGTGTTTGTTATAGGAAAATGCCATAGTCCTTAAAGAGCTTTCTGC
>CAYPAM010000005.1:0-22825 GCA_964408715.1 uncultured Lachnobacterium sp. | reverse complement strand
ACATTCCGCGCACACAGGATCTTCCTGCGCTATATGAGGAAACAAGTGGTTTTTATATCTATAAGAATGAAGTTATGACAAAGCTTAATCGTCGAATAGGTGATAAACCATATATCGTTGAGGTTGGCGAGATTGAAAGCATTGATATTGATGAAGCAGAAGATTTTATGATTGCGGATGCAATTTATAACCATTTGTTTTTAAAAGAACAATAGGGGGAATATATGAATCGTATACAAGTTTTGGACTGTACACTTAGAGATGGCGGATATTGTAATGAGTGCAGATTCGGTTTCGAAAATACGAAAAAGATAACTAGTGGATTGGTTGAGGCTAATATTGATATTGTTGAGTGTGGTTTCTTGACAGACGCGGTTGTTTATAACTCGGATATGACGAAATTCACATCCTTAGATAAAGTTGCTTCTGTGATTCCTAAAGAGAGAAATGGCAAGTTGTTTGTAACCCTCATGAATTATGGTGATTTTAAACCTGCTGATTTACCACCATATGATGGAACATCTGTAGATGGAATTCGCGTGGCATTTCATAAGAAAGAAGTGGTAGAAGCGCTAGAGGTTTGCCGGCAGATTAAAGAAAAAGGATATAAAGTCTTTGTGCAGGCAATGGTATCATTGAGTTACACAGATGAAGAGTTTCTTGAACTTATTAGCAGAGTAAATAAGATTGAACCATATGCTTTCTATATTGTAGACAGTTTTGGGATGATGAAGCAAAAAGATCTCATTAGACTCTTCTATATGGTGGAGCACAATTTAAAAGAGAACATATTGATAGGGTTTCACTCGCATAATAATATGCAACTTGCGTATTCGAACGCGCAAAGCTTAGTTGATATTCATACAAATCGTAGTCTTATTATAGATTCATCAGTATATGGCATGGGCAGAGGTGCAGGTAACTTAAATACGGAGCTTTTTGTAGGATATTTGAATGATAATGCAAATGGAAATTATGAACTTAAGCCATTGCTTAGGATTATAGATGAGATTTTAAATGATTTTTATCAACAAAATTATTGGGGATATTCTCTTCCAAATTATTTATCAGCAGTACATAATGCGCATCCGAACTATGCGGGGTATCTTGATGATAAGAAGACTTTAACTGTTGAAGATATGAACGAGATATTTGATATGATGGAGGAGGAAAAGAAAATATCTTTTGACAAGAAGTATATTGAAGAATTATATCTTCAGCATATGGCAACAGGAAAGGTTCAAGAAGAACATCATACAGAATTAAGAGAGCGTTTGAAAGGGAAGAAAGTAATACTGATTGCTCCAGGAAAAAGCTCTGCAAAAGAAAGCGAAAGAATTGTTGATTTTATGTCTTTAGAGGATGTTGTTAGCATTAGCGTTAATTTTGATTATCAGTATGCTGAAACTGATTTCATTTTCTTGAGTAATCTAAGAAGATTTCGAGAATTGGAAGTAGATAAAATCGAGAGATGTATTGTAACTTCTAACATTCCTGCAAATAATGTGTATTTGCAGACAAAATATCATGATTTGCTGTGTGGCGAAGAAACGGTTAAGGATAATGCTGGTATGATGGCAATCAAGTTTCTGATTAATTATGAAGTAGAGGAAATATATTTGGCAGGATTTGATGGATATTCACATGATGTTAGAGAGAACTATGGTGATAGCCATTTGGCATTTGTAACGAAAAATGCTGTGCTTGATGCTATGAATTTTGGGATGAAAAAAATGCTTCGTCAGTATGCAAATGAAGTGCATATCAAATTTTTGACTGAACCTAAGTATGTAACTATCTAAATATTAATTATTATGGAGTAAAACGATGAAAGTACTGTCATTTGGAGAAATTTTGCTGAGACTTGCCGCGCCAGGATATACGAGATTGTTTCAAAAGGATAGTTTAGATGCTTCCTTTTGCGGGGGAGAAGCCAATGTAGCAGTTTCGTTATCTTTATTCGGATTAGATTCTGCCTATTTAACTAAATTGCCTCAAAATGACGTTGGAGTTGCTGCAGTCAACTCTATGCGTTATTTTGGCGTAGATACAAGTGAGATTATTTATGGAGATGGTCGAATGGGATTGTATTATCTGGAAAAAGGTGCTTCCCAACGTCCTTCTAAAGTAATTTATGATCGTGCTTATTCTGCAATTTCTTTGGCAAAACGAGACGATTTTAACTGGGACAAAATATTTGAGGGTGTAGATTGGTTCCATTGGACAGGTATTACACCGGCGTTATCAGATGAAACGGCATCAATTTGTGAAGATGCTTGTAAAGCTGCAAGAGAAAAAGGTATTACAATCTCTTGTGATCTTAATTATCGTAAGAATTTGTGGAGTAGTGAAAAGGCAAGAGATATTATGACACGACTCATGTCATATGTAGATGTTTGTATTGCAAATGAGGAGGACGCAGATAAGGTATTAGGAATCTGTCCAGTCAATAATGATGTTGAATCAGGTAAACTTAATAAAGCTGGTTATGAATTTGTTGCGAGAGAAATTTGTGATAGATTTGGATGCAAGTATGTCGCTATTACGCTTAGAGAAAGTTATTCAGCAAGTGTTAATGGATGGAGTGCTATGTTGTATGATTCAAGTGAAAAGAAATCATATTATTCACAAAAATATGATATTCAGATAGTTGATCGTGTTGGTGGTGGCGATAGTTTTACTGCAGGAATTATTTATTCTTTGATTACGGACAAAAAGAATGAAGATGTAATTGAGTTTGCTACGGCAGCAAGTTGTTTAAAACACACGATTGAAGGTGATTATAATAGGATTTCTATTTCAGATGTTGATAGTTTATTAAAGTCTGGCGGAAACGGTAGGGTTCAGAGATGAGTTCAGATAATAAGGTAATCAAGGCAGGAATAGGCTATACCATTGGTAATTATTTGCTAAAAGGTTTAAATTTTCTTACGATACCTGTATTTACTAAAATAATGAGCCCGAGTGACTATGGAATTTACAATACTTATTTGTCTTATGAGGCTATATTATTTATAGTGATTGGTTTAGCATTGCATGCAAGCCTTAAAAATGGTAAATACCGATTTGGAGAGAGGTTTAATAGATATGTTTCGACGTGTATTATAGTGCAGATAGTAAGTGCATTTATTTGGATTATAGTGGCAAATGTTACATATCCACTTTACGCAGATGTTTTACAACTTTCTAGGGTGTTGGTTAATCTACTTATAATATACAGCTTAGCAACAGCAATAATACAAATTTATAATGCATATGTAGGATTAGAGTATCGCTATAATGATTTTATTAAGATATCTGCAGTTAATGCTATTATTAATATAATTTTATCACTTGTATTAATTTTTACAATTTGCAAAGGTCATACATATCTTGGAAGGATAATAGGAACGGTTGTTTCTGCTATCATTATTGCATTATATATAGTTTGTGTTTTATGGAGAAAAGAAAAGCCAACAAAAAACCTGGAGTTTGTTAAATTTGGAGTGTTGTATAGTCTTCCAATTATACCACATGGTTTTTCGCAGGTTATATTATCTCAATTTGACCGTATTATGATTAGAACGATGATTGGTGACACAGAAGCTGGAATATATAGTTTTGCATATAACATATATTCAATTGTTTTTGTCACAACAACCTCTACAGATCAGGTTTGGGGACCATGGTTTTACGAAAAAATGAATAGTGGTGATGAAAAAATAATCCGTGTGCGAGCTAAAGATTATTCTTTTGGAATTGCATGTATGGTCATAATGGTGCTTTTATTGGCTCCAGAGATAATTATGATTCTCGGCTCAAATGATTATTATAATGCGGTATATTCAGTAATACCTATTGTAGTAAGTGGATATTTTGTTTTTTTATACACATTGCCTGTTCAAGTAGAATATTACTTTTCGAAGACAAAATTGATTGCGTTTGGAACAATGTGTGCGGCGCTGATAAATGCAGTTTTAAATTTTATTTTTATTCCTAAATATGGGTATATAGCTGCGTCATATACGACGTTAGTTACGTATATTTTATATTTTGCATTTCATATGTTTATATCTTATAAAATTATGGGAAGAATGTTATATTCTATAAAATCTATTATAAAGTGTTCTGGGTTAGTGTTAGCATTTTCTGTATTAACATTGGTTTTTTTGGAGAATTTTTTAGTTAGAGTAATATTATTAACGTTTTTAATAGTAGGAATTTTAAGCTGGATGCACAAAAAAATAGGGTTAAGAAATATTCTTGAAATTGTCAAAAGAAAAATTGGAAAGTAAGAGGACTATGTATATAATCTAAAGACTAAATTAGCAGAGGTATATCATGACAACCCAATCAACCATTTTTTTAACACAATCATATAAAGACACTTGGGATGATTACAACCGCTCCCTGACCAATCCGAACTTCGCATGCTGGGATTATATCATTCTGACAGCATCCAATGAGCAGCAGGCACAAGGATTCCGTGCGCAGATAGCAGAACGCAACGAGGCGGGCTTCTTACCAAAGCGTACGCATTTTGCGGTGATTCCAGATCCGGACGGAAAGAGAGTTGGTTCCGGTGGGGCGACCCTTGGCGTAATTCGTTATATCGCACAGCAGATTGGTATTAGCGAAGCAGAGGCAGAAGTGGATTTTTCGAATAGAAGAGTTCTTGTCATCCACAGTGGCGGTGATAGCAAACGTGTGCCACAGTATTCAGCTTTAGGCAAACTGTTTTCGCCTGTCCCACACGAGCTTCCAAATGGACGTATTTCTACGCTATTTGACGAGTTCTTAATTGCCATGTCATCCGTGGCATCTCGTATGCGCGAAGGGATGCTTCTTCTTTCGGGAGATGTGCTGTTATTATTTAATCCATTGCAGATTGATTACTCTGGCAACGGTGCTGCAGCGATTTCCTTCAAGGAGGATGTAGAGACTGGCAAGAATCATGGTGTGTTCTTGCGTGGTGAAGATGGCAATGTGAAGAGATTTTTACATAAACAGACGGTTGAGTCGCTGACTGCACATGGCGCGGTAAATGAACAAGGCGCAGTAGACATCGACACAGGCGCAGTGATTTTTTCTTCTGAGATGCTAAGTGCACTATATGGACTGATTTCAGAAGATGGCATATATAGCGAAGAACTGTTTCGCCATTACGTGAATGAGACGGTACGCTTATCTCTTTACGGAGATTTCCTATATCCGTTAGCAACCGATTCTACTCTGGAGGATTTTTACCGAGAGAAACCGGAAGGGGCATATTGTGATGAGCTTACAGAGGCTAGAACTGCGGTATGGAATGCGCTTCGCCCATATCGTATGAAGCTACTTAGACTAGCACCAGCCAAGTTTATTCATTTTGGTACGACCAGAGAGATTCTGCATCTTATGTCAGAGGGTATCAAGGATTACGAGGTGTTGGATTGGAGCCGTCAGGTGTGCAGCAGTATGAAGGATGACACTGCGGGATATAATAGTGTGATTTCTGACAATGCCAAGGTTGGAAGTGGCTGTTATCTGGAGGTTAGCTATGTTCATGACAATGCTACGGTAGGAGACAATGTGGTTTTGTCTTATGTGGATATTCAGAATGAAGAGATTCCATCCAACGTGGTGCTTCATGGATTAAAACAGAAGGATGGTCGCTTTGTTGTGCGTATTTATGGTGTGAACGACAATCCGAAAGATAAGTTAGAAGATAATGGAAGTTTTCTTGGGGGAACGCTAGAAGGCTTCCTAGAGAAAAATCATATTGAGATAGAAACAGTTTGGGATAGCACAGAACACTACCTCTGGAATGCAAACCTATATCCGGCCTGTGACAATATTCAAGATGCGCTGAAGGCGGCGCTGAATGTATATGCGTTGGCTCAGGCTACTGGTGATGTGTCGGCTTGGCAAGCCGCAGAGCGTAAAAGCCTGTGTTCTGGATTTAACGATGCAGACGCTTATGCAATTATTGCATGGGATAAGAGAATGCAGGAATTGGTTCGTATGAACAGACTTGCGATGCTGATTCAGGAAGGTGTACCAGCGAAAGAAGGCGTTGAGGTTCTTCGCGCAAAGGAATTAACCAAAATTCAAAAAGAATGGTTACAAGCAAGATTAGAGCATGCCGATTATAGTGAGGCAATGCGCTTAAACTATTACATAGGGATGGCATTGTCTGGAACAGAAAGTGACGAGTATATTGGTGAATGCTTTAAAATCATACAGAAGACGATTTTAAGTAGCGCAATGGACAAGCTGCGCTACAATGATACCTGTAAAATGGTAACGGACAAGCACACAGTTCGTCTTCCGCTTCGTGTGAACTGGGGTGGTGGCTGGAGCGATACTCCGCCATACTGCAATGAGCATGGTGGAACAGTTTTGAATGCGGCGATTCTGTTAAATGGCGAGATGCCGGTGGAAGTTACTCTGGAACGCGTACAAGAGCACAAGATTATCTTTGAGAGCCGTGATATGGATGTATATGGAGAGTTTGATTCGATTGAACCACTTCAGCAGACAGGAGATCCATTTGACCCATTTGCGTTGCAGAAGGCTGCGCTTGTGGCTTGTGGCATTGTTCCGACAGAGGGCGGCAATCTGGACGAGATTCTGACTCGTCTAGGCGGTGGCTTTAAGATGAATTCTGAGGTAACGAATGTACCGAAGGGTAGTGGACTTGGAACAAGTAGCATTCTCTCTGGAGCTTGCGTAAAGGCATTATTAGAGTTCTTGGGAATTGCATATACAGAAGCAGACCTGTACGCTTATGTGCTTTGTATGGAACAGATTATGGCAACCGGTGGCGGTTGGCAGGATCAGGTTGGTGGCTTAAGTTCTGGTATCAAATACATTACTACATTGCCGGGAGTACATCAGCAGATTAAGGTAGAGCATATCGAGATTCCGAAAGAGGCACTTAAGGAATTGAATGAACGTTTTGCGCTTATTTATACAGGACAGAGACGTCTTGCGCGCAATCTTCTGCGAGACGTGGTTGGCAGATATGTCGGTAACGAACCGGATTCGCTGTTTGCGTTAAATGAGATTCAAAGGGTGGCTGCTCTTATGAGATTCGAGCTTGAACGTGGTCACATAGATGATTTTGCACGCCTTTTAGATTATCATTGGGAATTATCCCAGAAGGTAGATGCAGGCAGCACCAATACGCTAATTGACCAGATATTTGCCAGCATTGATGATTTGATAGACGGACGCTTGGTAAGCGGTGCCGGCGGCGGAGGATTCCTTCAGGTAGTGTTAAAGAAGGGCGTTACCAAGGATAGGGTGCACAAACGCCTTAAGGAAGTATTCCAGGATAGTGATGTAGATGTGTGGGATGCGAGGATTTTATAAGTGAATAAAAATCAGGTGTTCCTAACTAGGAACACCTGATAGATGGTGATGTTATACGGTTGCGGACATTACCTCGTCGTAGATTTCCTGCAATTCTTCATCGGACAGGATATCTATAGAGGCGCGGACAAGTTCATAGGATGCACCGTTTTCGAAAAGTTTGCGTGCTTAAAGTTCAATTCCTTCGCCCAAGTTACACATAGAGTTAATCTCCTTTCCTGTAAATACACAGCAAAATGCTCTTGAAGTGAACTAAGTGTAGCATATGACCATATGGAATTCAAGGGTGGAGTTCCACATTGTGATATGCTATAATAATCAGATTGTGAAAGGATGGAAGTCTATGTTAAATGGAATAAACAAATTGTTAACAGGTGATATGTTAAAGGTCCTCTGTGATATGGGGCATGGAGACGAGCTGGTAATTGCTGATGCAAATTTTCCGGCGGAAACCATTGCGAAAAGATTGATTCGTTGCCCGGGCGCAAATTCAACAGAGCTGTTAAAGGCAATCAAGGATATCTACCCAATGGATGTACACTATGTTGACTATCCGGTACAGGTAATGGAACTGACAGATTCCGATAAGGCAAAAGGCATGGAGACACCGGTGGCCTGGACGGAATATGTAGAAGTGCTGTCGGAAGATTATCCGGGCTTAGAGCTTGGAAAGATTGAACGATTTGAGTTCTACGACCGTGCAAAGAATGCATATGCAGTAATTCAGACCGGGGAAGAGAGACAGTACGGCAACCTAATCTTAACCAAGGGAGTTGTACTCTAGATTAAAGAAAGTAATAAAGCTTAATATAAAAATAGAAAAGATTATAGGAGATTATAAAAATGAGTAAAGTTGCGTTAATTACAGGTATCACAGGACAGGATGGCTCTTATTTAGCAGAGCTTCTATTAGAAAAGGGATATGAGGTTCACGGTATTACACGCCGTGCGTCTATTTCCAATACAGCACGTATTGACCATCTCATTGCGAAGAACGCGATTAAATTACATGATGGCGATTTATCCGATTCTTCTTCACTGATTCGAATTATCGGACTTGTTCAGCCGGATGAAATCTATAATCTGGCAGCGCAGTCTCATGTACAGGTTTCTTTTGATGTGCCAGAATACTCAGGCGATGTAGATGCACTTGGTACACTTCGTGTGCTTGAAGCTGTTCGAATTCTTGGATTGACAGAAAAAACCAAAGTTTACCAAGCTTCAACCTCGGAATTATATGGTAAGGTAGAGGAAGTTCCACAGAAGGAAACGACTCCGTTCCATCCTTATAGTCCATATGCAGTTGCAAAGCAGTATGCATTCTGGATTACGAAGGAATACCGCGAAGCATATGGCATGTTTGCAGTAAATGGTATCCTCTTCAATCACGAGTCAGAACGTCGTGGAGAGAATTTTGTAACACGTAAGATTACCCTTGCAGCAGGTCGTATTGCTGAAGGATTGCAGGATCACTTGGAATTAGGTAATATGGACTCTTTACGTGACTGGGGTTATGCCAAGGATTATGTAGAGTGTATGTGGCTGATTATGCAGCAGGATACACCAGATGATTTCGTTATTGCAACCGGTGTGCAGCATACTGTTCGTGACTTCACAGAGAGAGCCTTCAAGGCAAATGGCATCACTATTCGTTGGGAAGGCACAGGAATTGATGAGAAGGGTTATGATGCCCAGACAGGCAAGATGCTTGTATGTGTAAATCCTCAGTGGTTCCGTCCAACAGACGTAGATAACCTATGGGGTGACCCAACTAAGGCTAGAACAGTGCTTGGCTGGAATCCACAGAAGACCAGCTACGAAGAGTTAGTAGAAATCATGGCAAAACACGATCGTGAACTAGCAAAGAGAGAAGCGGCTGTGAAAAATGCCTAAGTTAGCAGCTAAGTTTGAAAGAGGCAGACAGATATGATGGAGAAAAATGCGAAGATTTATGTGGCAGGACACCGTGGAATGGTAGGGTCTGCTATTGTTAGAGAATTAGAACGTCAGGGGTATACGAATATTATTACGCGTACCCATAGCGAGCTTGACCTGTGCCGTCAGGAGCAGGTTGAGAGGTTCTTTGAGGAGGAGAAGCCGGAGTATGTATTCCTTGCAGCCGCAAAGGTTGGAGGAATTATTGCGAACTCTGAGGGGCTTGCGGATTTTATGTACGACAACATGATTCTGGAAATGAATGTAATCCATAGTGCATGGAAGAATGGATGTAAGAAGTTGGAGTTTTTGGGTTCTTCTTGTATCTATCCTAGAATGGCGCCACAACCAATGCCGGAGAGCTGTCTTCTGACTTCGGAATTGGAGAAGACCAATGAGGCATATGCTTTGGCAAAGATTTCAGGACTTAAATACTGTGAGTATTTGAATAAACAGTATGGCACAGATTATATTTCGCTGATGCCAACCAACCTGTATGGACCAAATGATAACTATCATCCAACCCATAGTCATGTGCTTCCGGCTTTGATTCGACGTTTCCATGAGGCGAAGGTAGAGGGTAAGGATTATGTGACCTGTTGGGGCGATGGCTCACCGTTGCGCGAGTTCTTATATGTGGATGACCTTGCGAACCTTTGTGTGTTCTTAATGAACAATTATAGCGGAGATGAAACGGTAAACGCAGGTACTGGCAAGGAAGTAACTATCAAAGAGTTAACAGAATTGGTTGCAAAGGTGGTTGGATTTGATGGAGAAATTCGTTGGGATACTACCAAACCAAATGGCACACCAAGAAAGCTTCTGGATGTATCCAAAGCAGAGGCTCTTGGCTGGACCTACAAAACAGAATTAGAGGACGGAATTCGTCTCTCTTATGAGGATTTTTTAAATAATCCGATGAGAGCAGAGAGATAGAGGATAGGTATGAATATAGTATTATTGTCTGGTGGTTCAGGGACACGTCTTTGGCCATTGTCGAATGATATTCGTTCGAAGCAATTTATTAAGTTTTTTAAGAAGGAAGATGGGGAATACGAATCTATGGTGCAGCGTATGTACCGTCAGATTCGTAAGGTTGACCCGGAAGCTAATATTACAATTGCGACTTCGAAAACTCAGGTTTCTGCAATTACGAATCAGTTGGGGGAGAAGGTTGGATTATCTGTAGAGCCATGCCGTAGAGATACGTTCCCTGCTATTGCTCTTGCATCTGCGTATCTGCATGATGTTCAGGGGATTTCAGAGGATGAAACTGTTGTGGTATGTCCGGTAGACCCATATGTGGAAGAGGATTATTTCCAGGCGCTAAAAGCACTTAGCGAGCAGGCGGATAAGGGCGAAGCCAATCTGGTATTGATGGGAATGGAACCTACCTATCCAAGTGAAAAGTATGGGTATATTATTCCGGACACAGATGAAAAGGTTAGTAGCGTGTCTACCTTCAAAGAGAAGCCAAGCGCGGAAGCTGCGGAAGAGTATATTCGCCAAGGCGCTTTGTGGAATGGTGGTATTTTTGCGTATAAACTGAAATACCTATTAGAGAAAGCACATGAATTAATTGATTTCATAGATTATCAGGATTTGTTTTCCAAATATGAAACATTAACTAAGATTAGCTTTGACTATGCGGTAGTTGAGAAGGAAGATAAGATTCAGGTAATGCGTTTCGCAGGACAGTGGAAGGATTTGGGAACATGGAATACCCTTACAGAATCCATTAGCGATTCTTGTATCGGTGAGGCTATGATGAATGAGAATTGTGAAAACGTCCACATCATCAATGAGCTTAATGTTCCGGTTCTTGCAATGGGATTGCATGACGTGGTTATCTCTGCCAGCCCGGAGGGGATTTTGGTATCCGATAAGGGGCAGTCGAGTTACATAAAACCATTTGTAGACAAAATCGACCAACAGATTATGTTCGCAGAAAAATCCTGGGGAAGCTTCCGGGTGGTCGATGTGGAAGAAGAGAGTCTCACTATCAAAGTAACATTAAACCCTGGCAACAAGATGAATTATCATTCTCATAGAAATCGTGATGAAGTGTGGGTGGTTATTTCCGGTAAGGCAAGAACAATTGTGGAAGATGAAGAACGCATCGTTACGCAAGGAGATGTAATTGTCATGAAGGCTGGATGCCGACATACAGTTATTGCGGAGACAGAGTTGAAATTAATCGAGGTACAGATTGGTAAAGAAATCAATGTTCGCGATAAAGTGAAGTATTAAAAGGAGAGTATGCCTATGATTGACATCCATTGCCATCTCCTCTTTGGAGTAGATGACGGACCAGATAAAATAGAAGAATCGATTGCAATGCTACGGATTGCGCAGGAGCAAGGGGTTACAAATATTATTTTGACACCGCATTACAGACGTGGTATGTTTAGGTTTGATGGGAATTTAGTACTAGAGAATATGAAGGCGCTAGAACCACATGCGTTGGAGCTTGGAATCAAGCTTCATCTGGGAACCGAAGTCCATGTGAATGGTGATATCCTAGAGTACCTAGAGGAGCATAAGGTATTTACGCTTGCGGATTCTGAATATGTGCTTACGGAATATGGATATGATACCGAGTATTCCTACATATTCAAGAGGTCACACGAGCTATTGCGGCATGGGTATATTCCTGTAATCGCTCACGTGGAGCGGTATGCTTGTCTTGTGAACAATCCAAAGCACTTAGAGGAGCTTCAGGAGATTGGAGTGATGATTCAGTGTAATGCTGCGGCTATTATCGGCGAAGAGGGCTGGGCGACGAAGCAGTTTTGCAAGAAAGCGCTTAAGTCTGGCTGGGTGGATTTTGTGGCAAGTGATAGTCATGATACGAGGAAGCGTATCTGTTATATGGAAAAGTGCTATAACTATCTCGCGAAGAAATACGACGAGAAGCTGGCTTATAGATTAATGATAAAGAATCCAAAGAAGATTATTGCAGGAAGCGAAGCGCTTCACAATATGAATTAAGAGAGGACGTAAAGATGGAAAAACAATACGAATCAGATGAAATCGAAATCGATCTCAAGGACCTATTTTTTGAACTAGTTGCGGAGTGGAAGAAGATTGCTGTTTCTACGGTTTTAGCAGCGGTGATTATGTTCGTGATTAGTGCATTTATCATGACACCACAGTATCAGTCTACCTCCAAGCTGTATTTGCTCAAGGGAGACTCAATCACAACAAGCCTGACAGACTTACAGTTGGGAAGCAATCTTGCAAACGATTATATGGAGATTATTGACGGCAGACCAATCTTAGATCAGGTTATCGAGAATCTGGGACTTGATATGTCCTATGGGGAGCTGGCGGGGATTTTGACTTTTAACAATCCATCAAGCTCTCGTATCATTGAGATTACTGCTACGCATCCGGATGCACGCACAGCAAAGGCGATTGTAGATGAGGTTGCAGATGTAGCTGCAGATTATATTGAACAGAAGATGTCCCAGGACAAGCCATCGGTGCTTCAATATGGATATATTGGAGAATCGCCGGTTAGCCCAAGCGTAGCTAAGAATTCTGTCCTTGGCGGACTCGTAGGTGCTTTCCTTGCAATTGCAATTATCGTGGTTACATATCTGATGAACGATACTATCATGACACCGGAGGATATGGAGCGCAAGATTGGTATTCAGGTGCTTGCATCTCTTCCATTTGATGAGGAAGAGGACGATGGAATGCAGTCCCATTCGAAAGATAAGAAGACAGCGCATAATGCCAAAGCATCAAAGCAGCCTTCAAAGGGTACAAGTGATAGTAAATCAAGTAAAAAACCAGTTCAGAAAGGAGAGAGAAAATAATGGAAACTATCAAATTACAGTTAAAAGAACACAGCTATACATTAAAAGAATCTCTCCGTGCATTGAAGACGAATATCCAGTTCTGTGGAGATGATAAGAAGGTCATTCTTTTTACAAGTGCAATTCCAAATGAAGGAAAGACGACTGTTGTTATGGACCTTGCGCGTTCACTTACAGACTCTAAGAAGTCGGTTCTCGTAATCGATGCAGATATTCGTAAATCCGTTCTTATTGGACGTATGAGAGCGAAGGTTATCAATGGCAAGGAAATCTATGGTCTGTCCCATCTGTTGTCCGGACAGAAGAAGATGTCAGATATCATATATGCAACAGAGAAGACAGGACTTTTCATGATATTTGCAGGACCTACCGTTCCAAATCCAACGGAAATGTTAGAGAAGAAATATTTCAGAGAGTTGATTGAGTTTGCAAGAGAACAGTTCGACTATGTATTAATCGACTGTCCTCCGGTTGGTGCGGCAATTGACTCTGCGGTTATTGCAAAGCATTGTGACGGAGCGATTATCGTAGCGTCCCAGGGTGCAGTAAGCAGCCGTGCGATTGTAAACGTAAAGAAGCAGTTGGAAAACGCGGGAATTCCAATTCTTGGCGCAGTTCTTAACAAGGTTCGTATGAAGAAGAACAACTACTACGGAAGCTACTATGGTAGTTATTATGGCGCATATGGTGCTTATGGCAAGGAAGAAGAGGATAAATAGTGATGAATCAAAAGGAACATAAAAAGGGTGGGTTTCTCTGGTATGTTCTTGTGGGCGTATTAGTGGTTGCGTTGCTTGCGATTGTGGGGATTGCAGTGTTTAAGAGTCATTCAGAGACACCTGATACAGAGGATGCGTCCTCTGAGAGTGAGATGACATCCGATGTGGAATCAGAATCGGAGTCAGAATCTGAGACGGAATCGGAATCTGAGTCTGAGACAGTGAATGAGCCAGAGCCAGAGGGAGAAGGCAGCGAGACATTTGTTTTGTTTGGCGTGGATTCCCGTTCTGATAAGCTGGGCGCAGGAACACGTTCTGACTCGATTGTGCTCATCAATGTGAACCATGATACGGCTGAGGTACGTGTGGTATCGATTTATCGTGACTGTATGGTATATCAGGATGGCAAGGGCTATAAGAAGATTGGCAATGCGCATTCCTATGGTGGACCGGAATATGCCGTATCTGTAATCAATGAGAACTTTGACTTAAAAATAGAGAATTATACTACTGTGAATTTTAATGCAGTGGGTGACCTGATTGACATGATTGGTGGTGTTCAGATGGACATCACAGATGCGGAAGTAAAGTACATCAATTCCTATATCGATGAGGTAAATGGTGTGCGTGGTACTTCTTCTGCACACATTACAGAGGCTGGAAACTATACGCTGGATGGTACACAGGCGGTGGCGTATTCACGTATTCGTTATACAGCCGGTGCTGATTATAAGCGTACGGAGAGACAGCGTACGGTGTTATTCAAGGTGTTTGAGACAGCGAAGGGCATGAGTACTACGAAGCGTCTGGACCTGGCTTCTAAGATGCTGGGAGAGATTAACACAAGCTATAGTGAGGATGAGATGCTTTCTTTGATTTACTATATGTCTAAGTATGAGATTGTAACTATGACTGCATATCCGCAGGTGTTCTATGGCGGTAGCGTGGATGGTTCCTGGGTGGAAGTGGCGTGCACACTTGTTGACATGAACGCAGGAATTCACAAGGAGTTATTAGGGGAAACAGATTATACTCCATCCGAGAGAGTAGAAGAGATTAGTGAGATACTTCGCAATAAGGTGAGTGGTCCTAACACAAACCTAAGCGACTAGTGGAGAACAATATGAATATTCAAAAGAATGGGATTAATCTATTGCTGGTAGCAGAGGTATTGCTTCTTGCAGTGGTCCTGGTGCTAGGGCTGCTAAGCGGTGTTACCGGTGCAATAAGAGATGTAACCGATGGACCTGACAGCGAAGGTATTCTGACAGAAGGTTCGGAAAATACAGAAGAAACAGACAGCACAGATGTCATTGATACTGAGGGCAACGGCGCTACGAACAATGGCAGATGGTCTGTGCCGGAGGATTATAGTGAGGGACGTGTGACTTTTTCCGCTAACGTGGAAGAAAAGCTTGCTGCTATGACGACGGAGCAGAAGGTGGCACAGCTTTTTATCGTGACACCGGAAGAGCTGACCGGCTACAATCAGGTGACGATATTTGGCAATGCGTCTAAAACTGCTATGGACAAGTACCCGGTTGGAGGGTTTGTATATAATGCCAACAACTATCAGGGGACTGCACAGTTTGAGTCGCTCATAAGGGGTGCAAAGGATTACAGCACACAGCAGTTTGGCTACACGTTATTTGCGATTGTAGAAGAGACGCTGGCGAATACCGAGGGTGTGGATGTGTCCGCGCTTGAGAATTCGGGCATCAATGTGGCTGTGAAGTGCTTTATGAGTAGTGAGCTAAACGGCGACGAGACATTAGAGGCGTTGTCAAACACAAGCTTTATCACCTATCAGGAAAGCATTGATGACGGAATTGCATTTATCGTAGTAGGAAATGCAATGCTAGAAAGCATCACTGACGATGAAAACGTACCATGTACTCTGTCTAATCGAGTGGTTGGTCTGCTTCGCGAAAGCATGGGCTATGATGGTCTGCTTATCACAGACAGCTTCTCAGAGAGTGGCTTTGTGTCAGCATACGGTAACGGACCGGCCTGCGTGGAAGCAATCAAGGCTGGTATGGATATGATATACATGCCATCTGATTTTGAAGAGGCATATAACGCTGTACTGCAAGCTGTGAACAATGGCAACATCAGTGCAGATAGACTCAACAACGCAGTAGGAAGAATCCTTACCGCGAAGGGAGTATAAGAGAAGAGGGGCATGAATTATTTTTCATATGCCCAAGTGCCTTATGATATGCTCTTTGATGTGGGCGTAGAGAGAAAAAATTTTCTCTCTACGCCCAATTTTGATGCCAAAAGGTCATTTTGCGAGGAATTTGCTGACGGATTGGGCGATGGTGAGATAATCTGTCTGTAGCGCCCACTCTTTCAAGAAATACTGGGCGCTGGTGCATCATTTTTCAACATACGCCCATACCACTTATTTTTTATACATTTTTCTTATGTTTTTCATGAGATTTCGCCACTTCGTGGGCGTAGCACTAAAATTTTTTCCCCTACGCCCACCCGCCCATCAGCCCACTCTTTAGAGTGGGCGTAGAGAAGATGTTATTTACCCTACGCCCTTGCAAATAGCAGTAGAAACCTCATCAGCCTCCTTTGGATAATTCAACAGCCTCTTTTTGATAATAAGTTTGTCAAAATGTATTTAGTGTGCTACAATATTTAGAAACAATGGCATATAATGCGTAGGAGGTAGTTTTATGGATTACAGAGCAACATATAATCAGTGGTGTACAGATGCTTATTTTGATGAAGCAACAAAGACTGAGCTTGCTGCAATTGCTGGGGATGAGAAGGAAATCGAGGATCGTTTCTATCGCACATTGGAGTTCGGTACAGCAGGACTTCGTGGTGTTATCGGTGCTGGTACCAACCGTATGAATATCTATACTGTGCGTCAGGCGACTCAGGGACTTGCGAACTATATTATTGCACAGAACGGACAAGAGCGTGGCGTTGTTATTGCACATGATTCACGTCTTATGCATGATGAATTCACAGACGCGACCGCACTTTGCCTTGCTGCAAACGGTATCAAAACATATGTGTTCAAGGATTTAAGACCGGTTCCAATGCTTTCCTTTGCAGTGCGTCACTTAGGAACCCTTGCAGGCGTTGTTCTGACAGCAAGCCATAATCCAAGAGAATACAACGGATACAAGGTATACTGGGAAGATGGTGCACAGATTACACCTCCACACGATTCGAATATTATGGCAGAAGTTGCCAAGGTTACTTCCTTTGACATGGTTAAGACTATGGATAAAGAGGAAGCAATCGCAAAAGGGCTCTATGTAGTTCTCGATGACTCTGTAGATGAAGCGTATTTTACCGCAGTTCGAGCGCTTTCGATTCATCCGGAAATCATCAAAGAGATGGCAAAGGACATAAGGATTGTTTACACACCTCTCCATGGCTCAGGACTGCTTCCTGTTACCAGAGTGTTGTCTGACCTTGGATTTGAGCAGGTATATGTAGAACCACAGCAGGCAATCGCTGATGGCAATTTCCCTACATGTCCATCCCCAAACCCGGAAAGTGCAGCAGCATTTGAACTGGCGCTCAAGCTTGCAAAAGAAAAGGACGCAGACATCGTTCTTGCAACTGACCCGGACGCAGACCGTCTTGGTGTATACTGCAAGGATACAAAGAGTGGCGAGTACGTAAGCTTCACAGGAAATATGTCTGCTATGCTTATTGCAGAATATATCTTAGCAGAAAAGACAAAGATGGGCACAATGCCTAAGAATCCTGTATTGGTAGAATCTATCGTATCTACGGGCTTAGGTCAGGCAATCGCACAGGCTTACAATGTAGAATACATGGAGACATTAACAGGATTTAAATACATCGGTGAGAAGATTCGCGAATTTGAAGCTACAGGCGATAAGAATTATGTATTTGGTATGGAAGAAAGCTATGGTTGCTTACCAGGCACCTATGCGCGTGACAAGGATGCTCCGGCTGCAGTTGTTATGCTTTGTGAAGTAGCAGCTTACTACAAGAAGAAGAATATGACTCTGTGGGATGCGATGATTGAAATGTACGAGAAGTATGGCTACTACAAGGAAGATATCACAACTCTTACATTGAAGGGTATCGACGGTGCAGCGCAGATTGAGGCTCTGATGAACAAGGCTCGTCAGGAGGTTCCAACAACAATTGGTGATTATGAAGTGCTTGAAGTCATCGATTATAAGGCTTGTACAAGAACGAATGTGAAGACTGGAGAGGTAACTCCAAGCGGTCTTCCAAGCTCTAACGTATTCTACTATGTATTGAATGACAATGCATGGTGCTGTGTACGTCCTTCTGGTACAGAACCAAAGATTAAGTTCTACTTTGGAATCAAAGGGACTTCTCTTGCGGATGCAGAAAGCAAGAATGCTCATCTAAAAGAGCATACAATGAAAATGTTTGAGTAATATTAGGAATAAAGAGTAATGATTAAGGTTTACATATGTCCTGAATGTGGGTGGATGAGAATGGTGTCTCGTCGAAAAGAGGTGGAGTGTCATCGTTGTGGAGTGCCACAGATGACCTGTACGAATCTAACCATGAAAGAGTACACTGACATGGACGAACAGGCGCGTTCTGATTACAGTGTTGGATGGCTATACATCCACAAGAGGAAAGGAAGCAATGGAAAGTAAGATGGATTCAAAGAAAACAAAGAAAAGCACCAGAAAACAGAAACAACGCAATAAATTAATTGTGTTTGGTGTTGAGGTAGTATTATTAATTGTAGTAGTTGCCGGGCTTGCGATTTTTACCAAGCTGGCATCACTCTATAATAAGGTCGAGACAGGTGAGAAGCTGGATAATTCAGAAGCTGGTATTAATGATATTGATACAGAACAGGCTGAGGTTTTAAAGGGCTACACCAATATCGCTTTATTTGGCTTGGATAATAGAACAGTTGGAAACTATGAAAGTGGACGTTCTGATACAATTATGGTAGCAAGCATTAATAATGAGACCAAGGAAGTTAAGCTTGTGTCAGTATATCGTGACACATATCTGAGCGTTGGCGGCGGTAAGTATAACAAGGCAAATACTGCTTATTCGTATGGTGGAATAAAGCAGGCTGTTCAGATGCTCAATACCAACTTAGACTTAGATATTACACAGTATGTTTGTGTGGACTGGACGGCAGTAATTGAAGCAATTGATGCTCTTGGAGGAATCGAAATTGACCTTACTTCGGCTGAGGTAACGCAGTTGAACAAATATCTAAAGGATGTGGATGCGGTAACAGGTCAGACGACAGAGAAGATTAAGAATGCCGGTTTACAGACTTTAAATGGTTCACAAGCGACTACCTATGCGCGAATCCGTAAGACCTCAGGCAACGATTATAGACGCGCTTCTCGTCAGCGTATCGTATTAGAAGCGATGCTGAATAAGGCAAAGGATGCAGATGTAAATACGTTATTGAATATATGTGAGAACATATTTGACGACATCCAGACCAATCTTACACTCGCAGAGATTTTAGATTTGGCAATGGATGTTAGGGAGTACGAGATTTCATCGACGTCCGGTTTTCCATTCGATCTGGTAAACCGTACGATTTCCGGTAGTGGTGACTCGGTTATTCCGGTCAGTCTGACAAATAATGTATCCAAGCTTCATGAATATCTGTTTGGAACAGCTGATTATGTACCATCCCTGTCGGTAAGGGCAATCAATGATACGATTATTGATAAGACAGGGGTTGACGAGAATACAACACCGTATGATATGGATCAGTATAATGATACATCAGGACAGAATGGTACAGTATTTGATTAAAAGGATGACGATATGAATGCTTATGTAATTGACAAAATCAAATCAACAAATCAGAAATACTTATTGCCTCTGATTGACCGCAAGCTTCCGGCGCGTTTGGAAGAGCAGCTGGAGCATATGGATTGGTCGAATCTGGATGCAATTTGCAGCAAGGAACAGAAGAGAGGACAGTTTGCACCACTTGGCGCGACAGAGCTTCCGGAGATTGAAGCAAGAAAAGAAGAATTCCGTGCAGTTGGTCAGGAAGCGATTCGAGGCTGTAAGGTTGGCGCAATTCTTCTTGCAGGCGGACAGGGCACACGTCTTGGTTTTGACAAGGCGAAGGGCATGTACAATATTGGTGTGAACAAGGAACTGTATATCTTTGAACAACTGATTCGAAACCTCCAAAAGGTGACGGATGAGGCTGGAGCAGATGTTCCTTTGTACATTATGACAAGTGATAAGAATGATGCCGATACACGTGGATTTTTCGAAGAACACGATTACTTCGGCTATAACAAGGATTATGTGAAATTCTTCGTACAGGAGATGGTTCCAGCAGTAGATTTTGATGGAAACGTGCTTGTGGAAGCGGAGGATTCTCTTGCAATGTCTCCAAATGGGAATGGCGGCTGGTTTACTTCTCTTGTAAAGGCCGGACTTGACGAGGACATCAAAGCAAAAGGCATAGAGTGGCTGAATGTATTCGCAGTTGACAATGTATTGCAGCAGATTGCGGACCCGGTGTTTGTAGGTGCGACGATTCTGTCCGGCTGCGTCAGTGGTGCGAAGGTTGTTCGTAAATGTGACCCATATGAGAGGGTTGGCGCATTGTGCTTAGAGGATGGCAAACCATCCATTATCGAATATTACGAATTAACACCGGAAATGGCAGAGGCTACGAATGAGAATGGCTCTCTACTGTATGGATTTGGCGTTATCCTGAATTATATTTTCCGTGTAGATAAGCTCTTTGATATTGAGAAGAAGCAGTTGCCTCTTCATATCGTAGAGAAGAAGGTGCCATACATAGATGAACATGGTACTTTTATCAAACCGGAGGCTCCAAATGCTTACAAGTTCGAGACATTGATTCTCGACATGGTATACATGATGGATGACTGCTTATCCTTTGAGGTGGACAGAGAGAAGGAATTCGCTCCTGTAAAGAATGCCACAGGAGTAGACTCAGTAGAGTCTGCAAGAGCGTTGTTACAGAAGAATGGAATTGAAATCTAGTTGAAAGCAGGTAACAAATATGTGTGGGATTGTTGGATATGTAGGAAAAGAGCAGGCGGCTCCGATTCTGCTGGACGGCTTATCAAAGCTGGAATACCGAGGATACGATTCTGCCGGAATGGCAATCTATGATGGAGAGAAAATCAATGTCAAGAAGGCTATGGGTAGACTGAAGGTACTAAGTGAGCTGACACAGGATGGTGCGACGATGCCAGGCTGTGTGGGTATCGGACATACACGTTGGGCGACGCATGGCGAGCCATCTGATGTAAATGCACATCCACATTATAATGCAGACCAGACGATTGCTGTGGTTCACAATGGTATTATTGAGAACTTCCAGAAGCTTAAGACCAAGCTGGAAGGAAAAGGCTATCAGTTCCGTTCTGCAACAGATACAGAGGTTGTAGCACATCTTCTGGATTATTACTATAAGAAATGTGACGGCGATATTCTTGCAACGATTGGGAAAATCATTCATCGTGTGGAAGGCTCTTATGCTTTAGGAATTATTTTCTTAAAGCAGCCGGAAATCGTGTACTCTGTGCGTAAGGACAGTCCGCTTATCGTAGGTCATGCAGATGGCGGTAATTTAATCGCATCTGACGTGCCGGCGGTATTAAAATACACACGAGATGTATATTTTATTGAAAATGAAGAGATAGCTGTTCTGTCTTCGGAGGATATCAAGTTCTACAATGTAGACGGCGATCCATTAGAGAAGCAGTCAAAACATATTGATTGGGACATTAATGCGGCAGAAAAGGGTGGCTACGAGCATTTTATGCTCAAGGAAATCTACGAGCAGCCAAAAACAGTGCGCGATACAATTGCGCCACGTCTTACGGATGGACGTATTGATATCGAGGAGCTCGGTATGACAGATGAAGAGATTCGTGCGATTAAGAAGATTCACATCGTAGCATGTGGTTCTGCTTATCACACAGGTGTGACAAGCAAATATGTCTTCGAGGGGCTTGCGCGTATTCCGGTTGAAGTGGATTTGGCTTCGGAATTCCGTTATCGTAATCCAATCCTTGAGGATGGCACACTGGTTATTATCATCAGTCAGTCCGGTGAGACTGCCGATTCGCTTGCGGCACTTCGTCTTGCGAAGACTTACGGCGTGAAGACACTTGGTATCGTAAACGTTGTGGGAAGCTCTATCGCTCGTGAGGCTGACAAGGTGATGTATACCTGGGCAGGCCCGGAAATCTCTGTTGCAACAACCAAGGCGTATAGCTGTCAGTTGGTCGCACAGTATCTGTTAGCTCTTAAATTCGCTGAGGTACGTGGTCTTGTAACGGAAGAAGAGATGAAGGAATATCTGATTGATTTGGAAGAGCTTCCAAATCAGATTGAAAGATTGCTTTCAAACAAAGCGAAGATTCAAAGATTTGCAAACCGTTATGCTGCGGCTGAGAATGTATTCTTTATCGGACGTGGTATTGATTATGCGATTTCCATGGAAGGCTCTTTGAAGTTGAAGGAAATCTCTTATATTCATTCGGAAGCATATGCTGCCGGTGAATTGAAGCATGGTACGATTTCTCTGATTGAGGACGGTACATTGGTTGTCGCTGTGGTAACACAGGAGGACCTCTATGCGAAGACGGTGAGCAATGTTGTTGAGGTAAAGAGCCGTGGTGCGGTTGTATTCGCAGTAACAAACGATGACAATCAGGAGATGGCTCAGAACGCGGATTACATTACGTACATTCCAAAAACCAATAAATACTTTACCAATTCACTTGCAATCATTCCATTGCAGTTGTTTGGGTACTATGTTTCTGTTTGCAGAGGATTAGATGTGGATAAACCACGTAACCTTGCAAAATCAGTAACAGTTGAATAACAGAGGGCTGTTGCAAAATGGGTTTTTCCGAAAATCCGTGGCGCAACAGCTTTTTCGCATTTAGATGTGGATGTAGCTTGACGCTGCCTTCCACTGCTGATTTGATAGAAAAACGCACATATTCCTAGAAAGAGCTTTCTGCTATTGTTTATTAT
>CAYPAM010000004.1:0-26982 GCA_964408715.1 uncultured Lachnobacterium sp. | reverse complement strand
CTGGCGATGTCCTTATATATATCCATAAAAAATCCCCTCCACTCATATATTTTCACTATATGAAGCAGAAGGGATTTTTATGACTATATTTATTTCATAATCTTAATCGCACCTGGAAGACATTCAATGTGCATTACGGTGTTGTAAGAGCATATCTCACCGTCGGTATGCCATACAAATGGAGTCTTAAGCACAATGTCTGCATCTTTGAAGTCTATACCCTGATATTGTTTAAGCGTAAGATGCTTTCCGGCTAAAAGCGATGGGAATAAGGTTAATGCATGAAGCTTTCCTACTCCGCCGATACAGCACATAGACAGCTTTCCGTCCATAGCATCTGCAAGTGGCGACATTGGAACTCCTCCGCCCTCGCATTTGTGATTCATAACCGCGATAAAAATCACTTTATCCTTGATGCCATAATCAATTCCATCTGCCACAATATGTGCATTCATCGGTGTCATCCCAAAGAGCGACTGAATGGTCAGGATCGCATAGGTAAGCTTTCCTAAGCCAATCTTGTTGAGAAACTTCTTAAGTCCGGACGATAATGCTCTACGGCAAACGTCAGCATCGACACCAACACCGGTACTTACCGCGAAGTACTTCTTGCTCTCTCCGTCGTCCCAGGACAAACAGCCTAAGTCCATATTCCAGTATTCTGTTGACTCCAGAATACGATTTAAGTTCTCTAATGGGTCAGCCGGAAGCGCCAAGCCTCTCGCAAGGTCATTTCCTGAACCTGTTGGAATATAACCAAGCTCTATCTTGCTGTAATCACGCGCACCATTAATCACCTCATTGAAGGTACCGTCGCCACCAAGCACAATAATCTTCAGAGGCTCTTCGGCATTTTTCACCAGTCGGCGGGAAATCTCAATCGCATGTCCGGCATACTTCGTCTCGTGAAGGATATAAGACACCTCACGACGATTAAGCTCCTGTCTTATATCTTCCCATATTTTCTTTGCTTTTCCCGTGCGGGAGTTTAAATTCACTATAAAATGATACATATTCTCTCGTTTCATACTATCGATTTAATCTTCCGTACATCTGTGTGTACTTATAAAGCTTTGTTGCAAGCCTGCTATCCATCTGATCTGCAGTTGCTCTCCATTTCCAGTTGTTGCCCAGTGTAGATGGTGTATTGATACGAGCCTCGCTACCAAGCCCAAGCAAATCCTGCATTGGAACGATTGCCATATCTGCTACAGAAGACCATGCAGCACGCATCATGCCCCAATTATAGCCTTCTTCTTTGGTAAGGTTTAAGTATTCCTTTGCAAACTTGACAGACTCCTTTGGCGCGGTCTTCATCCAGCCTACGCAGGTATCATTATCGTGTGTTCCTGTGTAAACAACACAGTGATTTGGATATGTATGTGGTAAATAGTCACTTCCCTCACGCGAATCGAACGCAAACTGGATAACCTTCATTCCAGGGAAACCAGAATCCTTCAAAAGCTGAAGTACGGATGGCGTTAAAAAGCCCAAGTCTTCTACAATAATTGGAAGCTTGCCTAGCTTCTGCTCTAACACACGGAATAAGTCCATTCCCGGTCCCTGTCTCCACTCACCATTCACAGCAGTTTTATCCTTTGCAGGAATTGCATAATAAGAATCAAAACCACGGAAATGATCAATTCTTACGATATCATATAACTTCGCCATAGCAGAGATTCTCTTTGTCCACCATGAATATCCGTCATTTTTCATAACATCCCAACGGAATAATGGGTTGCCCCATAACTGTCCGTCTGCTGAAAATGCATCCGGAGGACATCCGGCTACATCGATAGGATTTCTTTCTTCATCTAAATAAAACTGGTCCGGGTTGGCCCATACATCGGCGCTATCTCCGGCAACATAGATTGGAACATCGCCGATAATCTCAATGCCATTTGCATTTGCATATGCTTTTAATTCATTCCACTGTTTGAAGAACAGGTACTGAAGCATCTTATAGAAGCCGATTGTCTCTGCATGCTCTTCTCTTGCAGTGCTTAGTGCATCCCCATGTCTATACTTTAACTCTTCCGGCCACTCTGCCCATGCAACACCACCGTTTGCATCCTTGAGTGCCATAAAAAGCGCATATTCTTCTAACCATTCGCTCTGTGCATTGCAAAAATCCCAATACTCCTGTGGAATCTCTTTTACAAAACGAGCATATGCTTTTTTCAATAATGCGTAGCGGGAAACATACATCGTACCATAATCTACGTACTGCTCGCTTCCGCCCCAGTCAAAGGATTCGCATTCCTTTTTTGTTAATAATTTTTCTTTGCAAAGGGATTCTAAATCAATGAAATATGGATTACCGGCAAAGCTAGAAAAAGACTGATATGGAGAGTCTCCATAGCTAGTTGGACAAATTGGAAGTATCTGCCAATATTTTTGTCCGCCTTTCTTCAAAAAGTCAACAAATTTTCTTGCTGCCTTTCCCATTGTACCGATTCCATATGGTGATGGTAAAGATGAAATTGGCATTAAAACGCCGCTAGTTCTCATGACTACTCCTCCTATATAAGCCTTGCCTTTATAATATCACGCTTTTTTAACACTCGCAACTATTCTGTTCGTCATTTTTCGACGAATTTCGGTTTCTTTCTTGTCAATTCACGCCTCTCGTATTAGAATAGCAAAAAGAGGTGTTGATTTTATGAAAAGTTTTTATATACGACAAATCAAACCGGTTCTAATCAACTGTTTGATTACGTTAAAATGGGTTGTTTTCGCACTCTTAACAGGCATTATTGTCGGTTTGGTCAGTAGTGCATTTTACTATGTATTATCCTGGACAAATGATGTGAGAACCACGAATCCGCAGATAATCTATCTGCTTCCAATTGCAGGTCTTGCAATCGTTGCCCTGTATCACATTATGAAGAACGATAATGATGGCGGTACGAATCTGGTTATCTCAGCCATCCATTCCGGCGACCGGATTCCACTTCGTATGGCTCCATCCATTTTCCTTTCCACGACACTTACCCACCTGTTTGGTGGCTCTGTCGGCCGTGAAGGTGCTGCCCTGCAGATTGGCGGCAGTATTGGAAATGCACTCGGTGGTCTCTTTCGTTTTGATGAAAAAGACAAACACGTAATGATTATGTGCGGTATGAGCGCCGCTTTCTCTACCCTGTTTGGAACGCCAATGGCAGCCGCCATCTTCCCGATGGAAATGGTCAGCGTCGGCGTTATGTACTACATGGCACTCGTTCCATGTGTGGTTAGCTCTCTGACTGCGCACGCTGTTGCTCTCATGCTTGGTGTGACTGGCGAAGCTTTCCACATCACAGAGATTCCGGCATTTACAGCTGTTCCAGCATTAAAAGGCGTTGGCGTTGCTGTTTTATGTGCCTTCCTTAGCATTGTATTCTGCATGTTCTTACACAAGGTAGAGCATATATATAAGAAGCTTTTTAAGAACCGGTACCTGCGCATCGTCATCGGCGGTCTTCTGGTAGTTCTTCTTACACACCTGCTTGGCACCTATGATTACAATGGCGCCGGTATGAATATCATTGAACAGGCTACCGAGGGCATCGTTCATCCGGAAGCTTTTTTACTTAAGATTCTTTTTACCGCACTTACCATCGGCGCAGGATATAAGGGCGGCGAAATCGTTCCAACCTTCTTCGTTGGTGCCACCTTCGGCTGCCTCGTGGGACAGCTTATCGGGCTTAGTCCTTCGCTGTGTGCCGCCATCGGTATGGTATCCTTATTCTGTGGCGTAACGAACTGTCCAATCAGTTCTCTGCTTATCAGCTTCGAGCTGTTTGGATATGAAGGCATGCCTTATTACCTGCTTGCTGTTGCATTTAGTTACATGCTTTCCGGCTATTCGGGATTGTACCGTAGCCAGAAAATCATGTACTCCAAATACAAAACAGACTTTATCAACAAGCATACAAGCTAGTGTATATTACTTGCCTGTTACAACGGCCAGACAAGAAATTCCTTGAATTTCTACCTGGCTGTTTTCTTTTTCTAATACTCGAATTGGTGCAACAGATGCCTTATCACCATCAATACATACCTGCCATTCGGCGGCTTTCGGCAACTCAAGCTTCACACTCTTTGGATTCGCATTATATACGATAAAGAGGGTCTCTTCTTCGGTCTGAATCGTAAAGGCAACCACATTCTTTGGAAGTCCATCTATGAAGGACAATGCTTGTTGCACTTCTTCGGTTGTTCCAAAACGAAGTCCTGCATGTGCCTTTCTAAACGCAATCAATCCACGATAAAACTCATACAACTCCCGATATTCAACCACTCTGTCGTATTTGAGACTATTGGTGTATAAAGGCAGATTGTAGCTATTCTCGGCTAGTTCACCGCTTCCTTCAATTGGTTTACTGCGAGCAAATTCCTCGCCTGATAACAAAAACGGAATTCCCTGCGAGGTAAAAACAATCGATGCTGCCAAACGGTTCATAGCCAGCCTCTCTTCTTCGGACGCATCCGGTCTTGAAATCGCAAGCTTATCCCACAATGTCAGATTATCATGGCAGGATACGTAGTTTACGATATCCACAGGATTCTTCGCCCATGGACCCTTACTGTATGTATATGCGTCATAATCTACCTGCGGATGTCCGGTTGCCCCAACTACGGAATAGCGAATATCGTTTTCTAAGCCTTCCTTGCCATTTACAAACCCAGTTTCTTCCAGATTAAAGACGTGTCCCTTGATTGCGTCACGAATATCATCTGAAAAAGCACCGATTCCATGGAAATGTGGTACATTTGCTTTTAAGCAGCGTTTCTCATCCGGCAAAACAGACTCCCCGCCTGTCCATCCCTCTCCGTATAAAATAATGGAAGGATTAATCTTCTTTAACTCTTCTGCTGCTTTTTCCATGGTCTCAATATCAAGAACCCCCATTAAGTCAAAGCGGAAGCCATCAATATGATATTCGGTTACCCAGTGTTTCAGGGAATCAATGATGAATTTGGACACCATTGGCTTCTCAGATGCTACCTCGTTGCCACACGCAGATGCATCGGAATAACCGTTTTCGTTCTTTCTATAATAATAATCCGGAACACACCTCTGGAAGCAGTTACCATCAATATCATAGGTGTGGTTATATACAACATCCATGATAACGCCAAGTCCTGCCGTATGGAGTGCCTGTACCATCTGCTTGAATTCCCTGATTCGCACTTCGCCGTGGAATGCGTCTGTAGAATAAGAGCCTTCCGGAACGTTGTAATTCACAGGGTCGTATCCCCAGTTATACTGCAAAACCTCTGGTTTGCTTTCGTCGATACTGCCGAAATCATACACCGGCATAAGCTGTACATGTGTCACGCCAAGCTCCAGAATATGATCTAAGCCGGTTGCCACGCCTGACTGATTCTTAGTTCCACGCTCGGCCAATCCCAGATATTTTCCCGGATATTTTGTGCCACAGCTGCTATCTGCTGTTGTATCTGCCACAGAAAGTTCATAAACCACAATATCCGTTTCTTTTTCTATGACCGGACCATGGTCTGCCTCAAAGCCTTCCGGATTCGTAGACGCCAAATCCACAACCATACTTCTTTGTCCATTCACACCGGTCGCCTTGCTGTATGGGTCATTGGTCATATGTTCCTTTCCGTCCACTAACACCAGATAGGTATAATATACCTTATGTAAATCTCCACTCTTCACATAGGTCCATGTACCATCTTCATGTGCAACCATGTCCTTGGTCTCAAACGCTTCGCCGCCATTGCCTTCCTTATAAAAGCAAATGCGCACACGCTGCGCTGTAGGTGCCCACAACGTAAATGCTGTTTTCTGTTTTGAATAGTTTGCGCCTAACATTTCCATATAAATACCCCTCAATTATAAAATGTTTTCGTATTTTTTCGTATTTGATACTATTATATTTTATAATTGAAGGGTTGTAAATTGTGATTTCTAACAGTTTTTTTTGTGAATTTTAGTTAATGTGCTCTAGCAAGTTCGATTTTTCCCAAAAATAACGTCGTAATTGATGTTTTTATAGAAGATGTCCTCCTGATTCTCCTTGGAAATATCTGTGTTCGCAAGCATCCACATCGTCTTTGCGATTGCAGACTCCAAGGTCATATCATAGGTCTCAAGGAAGCTGCACATAGTCTTCATCTCATTTCCCACCTCATAGACCGTCATATCGCTGCCTTCATGCGCCACCTGCGTTGCCATAACAATCGTTTTCTCCGGATACTGACTGCACAGTTTGTAGAAGGTCTCCTGAATAGACATTGGGATTCCGCCCACACCAAAGCTCTCTACGATAACTGCATCGTAATGGGAAAAGATATAGGTCAGCATCTCGGTTGAAATTCCCGGAATCAGCTTCAGCAGGAAGATATTCTTATTCATCTTGGTAAAGAACTGTACTTCTTCCTCATATGGCACCATTGGAATATAACGCATGATATGACCTTCCTGAATCACAGCTAAGGATGGGAAGTCAATACTTGAAAATGCATTGTAGCTCTTTGAACGCACCTTCTTTGCGCGCGTTCCGGCGATAACCTTGCCATCAAATATAATCGATACGCCCTGTGATTTCTCATCAGAAGCATAAGTAAAGCTGTCTAACAGATTGGTCTTGGCATCGGTGATATCCATATCGATTGGTTTCTGCGAACCTGTAATCACAATCGGCTTCTTGGAATTTTGAATCATATAGGACAAGCCTGCCGCCGTATATGCCATGGTGTCTGTGCCATGCGCCACCACGAATCCGTCGTATCTGTCATAGTTTTCCTTGATGCACTCTACCATCATAATCCAGTGACGTGGCTCCATATTCGAGCTGTCCAAATTGAGCAGCTCAAGGGTGTCCACCTCACAGATACGTTCTAATGCCGGAATATAGGACAACAGCTCATCTGGTGAAATCTGTGGTTTTAATCCGTTTTCTGATTTTTTGGAAGCAATTGTTCCCCCTGTTGCAATAAACAATATCTTTTTCATGCAAGGTTCCTTTCCAAATCTGCTAAAAACGCAGTAACATTTTCTTCTTTTGTCGCCCAAGAGGTACAGATACGGACAGCCGAGTGTGTAGCATCGACTCTTCCCATGCCCTCAAGCTTGTACGCACCTGCCAGACTGTCAATGACTGCATCCGGCAATACCACGAATATCTGGTTGGTTGGCGAATCCACATAGGATTCTACACCCAATAGCTTCATTTTACTAGCGATAATTTCCGCCATGTCCATCGCATGCTTAGCAATCTCATAATAGAGTCCGTCTTCAAAAAGCGTCTCAAACTGGATTCCAAGCAGGCGTCCCTTGGCGAGCATGCCACCGTGCTGCTTGATATTGTAGCGAAAATCCGGTTTTAGCTGCGGATTGCAGATAACAACCGCTTCTCCAAACAGCGCTCCCACCTTGGTTCCACCGATATAGAATACATCCGTATGCGCAGCAATATCCGCAATTGTCAGGTCACTCTCTTTACACATCAGTCCATAGCCCAAACGTGCGCCGTCAAGGAATAAATATGCACCAAACTCCTGGCACAACTGATATAACCCCACAAGCTCTTGTCTACTGTATATCGTTCCAAGCTCTGTTGGATTGGAGATATACACCATCTTTGGCTGCGCCATATGCTCGTCTCCACCGTTGACATAGTGTTCTTCTAAAAGCTTACGAACCTCAGGCTCATACAGCTTTCCATCTGTGGAAGGAATGGTAATGCATTTGTGTCCGGCAGCTTCGACTGCTCCTGTTTCATGCACATTGATATGTCCGGTTTGTGCACACACTACGCCTTGGTATGGCTTGAGTGCCGCATCAATCACAGTTACATTTGTCTGTGTTCCTCCTACGAGGAAATGCACATCAACATTTTCCGTCTTACATTCTTTTTTGATAAGCTCTGCCGCTCTTTTACAATGCTCATCCATACCGTAACCAATGGTCTGCTCCATATTGGTTGCCGACAGACGCTCTAATATTCTTGGATGTGCACCTTCTGTATAATCACAATTAAAATAAATCATTCTAACCTCTATCTATCTTTCTTTTCTGCTGTTTTGCATTGATTGCAACGTACAATTTTCTAGGAATAAAACGGGTAAGCAATAAAAGCGCCTTCATCCGGAAGGTAGGAACGATGACAACCTTCTTCTGAAGCATCCCTTTTATGCCGCATTCTGCACAGTACTCTGCGCTAATCCCACGCAATGCAAATTCTACATTTGCAACCTGATTGAATTCGGTATCTACCGGCCCTGGACACAGGCAGCCCACATAAATATTGGATTTTGCTTCCTTTAATTCTCTGGCAACCGCCTGGGTAATGCTTGTTACATATGCTTTTGTTGCGTAATAGGTCGCCATATAAGGTCCCGCAGGGAAAAGCCCCGCCGAAGAAGCCACATTCAGAATATAGCCTTTATCAGCAGCTTTCATACGCTGTAGCATCAGCTTCATCAAGGTATGTACTGCCTTAATATTGACATCCACCATCTCAAGCTCTCTTGAGAGCTCCCCCTCTAAGAATGGATTGCAGTCCCCAAAGCCGGCATTATTGATAAATACCTCCACAGAGATATCTTCAATTTCTTTTATCAGCCTAATACACTCTTCTTCCTTTGAAACATCACAGGCAATCACACGACAGTCAATTCCGTAGCTTTCTGTCAGGATGGAGGACAATTCCTTCAGACGTGCTTCTCTTCTTGCTACAAGCACAAGTGGATAGCCCTTCTGCGCGAGCTGCTTCGCAAAGCAGCTACCAATTCCTGCACTTGCCCCTGTGATAACTGCATAACCTTTTTCTGACATAATTCGTCTCCTTAACACTTCTTTACTTCTTCTAGTTAAACTCTTCTAACAGCTCACGGAAGTTTGGTCCCAGATTGCCTTCCTTCCAATGATTGCGGCACAATGCGATGTAGGAGCTGTTTCCACCAAGACATACCTGGTCTCCTTCTCGGATAATTCCATTTTCATTAAAACGCGCATTGCATCTTGCAGCCTTACCACACCAGCATACGGTCTTGATTTCCTCAATCACATCCGCCCATGCCAAGAGCCACAGGCTTCCCTCAAATAACTCATTGCGGAAATCCGCGCGCAGTCCATAGCAAATAACCGGAACATTGAGGTCATCTACCAGATGTACAAAAAACTCAATCTGTGACTTATTACAGAACTGTGCCTCATCTACAATGACACAATCGTACTGCTTCAATTCATCCTCTGGCATCAAAACCAACTCTTCCACCAGCACACAAGGAAGCTCTAGACCAATTCTGGATTTGATTAGCAGCTTTCCATCTCTTGTATCTGTCATTGGCTTTGCCATAATCGCCTTCTTGCCACGTTCTCTATAATTATACTCTACCATAAGTGCGTTGGCAGTTTTCGAACTGCCCATTGCACCATAGCGAAAAAATAATTTTGCCATTATTCTTCTACCTCACCTTCTACTTCTTCCATAAAATACATACGTGATGCAAAATCCTGTGAAAAACGGATATCCTCTGCATATCCGGTAGCACCGAAGCCCTGTTTTAATTTCACACCGCTTTCCATCAAAAGCTTGCCCGCAGATACACAGCACTCCTTTTCTCCAGGCATGCGAACGAACTTCGAAATCGCATTGTGTAACAGAGAATTCTGTCTGATGTGAATTGGAGCCACCTGATTAATCAGCCCTCCAAACTCCTTGATATTAAAAGTTAATTCACGATTATAGAAAATGTACTTTTCTTGTTCTTTTAAGCCCTTTGGTGTATACTGCTCAAAATGTGTATTTGGCGTAAACACCTGCTGAAGCAGCATGCCAACCGCCTTGGTCTTATCCTCGCTTACGCAGGTCCATTCATAGATGTTGCCACTTCTGCCACGATAGAAGGTACCATACTGCAGAACCTCGCGCCAGTTCTTATACAGCGCAATCTGTTCTTTAATATCCTTAACCTCTTCCTTCTTCATCTCACAGAGATTGCATTCATAACCCAACACGCCAAATGCCGCCACCTGGAATCTTGTCGCCATCGGTGTGTTGCGAAGTGTCTGATGGTTTGGACAATCCGACACATGCGCACTTACTGTAGACATTGGATAACCGTAGCTGTAGCCTGTTTGTCCCTGCACGCGGTAGATTGCATCGGTATCATCACTCGCCCAAATCTGTGGGAAGTAACATAACATACCAAGATCAAATCGATTTCCACCAGATGCACAGCCTTCAAACAGAATATGTGGGAAGGTCTTCATCAAAGAGTCAAGCATCTGATACAATCCCATCATATAACGATGTGCTACTTCCTTCTGACGGCTTGCCGGCAGACTCTGGGAATAATAATCCGAAAAGATACGATTCATATCCCATTTTACATAAGCAATATTACCGGAAGAGAACACATTTTCCATCTGCCTGGTCATATATTCTACCACCTGCGGATTCGCAAAGTCTAGGATACGCTGATTACGACTTTCGGAATGTGGCTTTCCCGGAATCTCCATCACCCAATCCGGATGCGCACGGTACAGGTCGCTATTCACATTGACCATTTCCGGTTCTACCCAGATACCGAAGTCAAGTCCAAGGTCATTGACCTTCTTAGCAAGTCCAGCCACACCGTTTGGAAGCTTCTTTAAGTTTGGATACCAGTCACCCAGAGACTGTGTATCGTCATTTCTCGTTCCAAACCAGCCGTCGTCCATAACGAACAACTCAACGCCTGCTTCTTTGCCTGCCTTAGCAAGTTTTAAGAGCTTGCTTTCATTGATGTCGAAATACGCTGCCTCCCAGCTATTCAGAAGTACCGGACGCACCTTCTTCTTCCACTCGCCGCGCACGATACATTCTCGTACAAAGGCGTGCATATTTTGGCTCATACCATTATAGCCCTTCTTGGAAAAGGTCATAACTGCCTCTGGCGCCTCAAAGAATTCTCCCGGTCCAATATGGAATTGGAAGGATTTTGGGTTAATACCGGTTACCACTCTCGTCTTGCCATATGCGTTAACCTCGACTGCCTCATAGTGGTTTCCACTATAGATGAGATTTAAACCATAACAGATTCCGCGGTCTTCGCTTGTATCTGCTTTGGAAAGCATGATAAATGGATTCGCTCTGTTCGAAGAACATCCACAATAAGTATCATTTACAAATTTTCCGGCACTAAGCGTTACGTCATGGCGTTTCATTTCTCGTGCCCAAGCGCCATGGAAGGAGGATACCATCCAATCAGTTGTCTCAAAATCCAACTGCGTACTCATGAGACGTTCCAGCGTAATTGGTTCCTCACTTGTATTAATCAGCTTTGCAGAACGAGAAATTATATCATGATTTAAAAAAGCAAAATAATGCAATTCTAACGTCAAATCATAGTTCTCATCCTTCATTGTGATAATCAGCTCATCTACCAGATTGTTTTCTTCATAAGAGCCGGGCAATGTTTCAAATGGTGTTTTGCCATTTCTGATTTCTGCTCCGGCAAATACAAAGTCTGAGGTGTAGCTGCCATCGCTATGTGTTACCTCAATAAATGGCTCACGAACATCGCCTTTTCCATAGGAGGACATCTCAAGTCGAATATCCTCAAGCGAAAAGTTCGAATGCTCCGGATTATAACACACTACATTTCCCGGTGGGAAGGCACGCTTCTCGATAAGTGCAGCAGCTTCCTCGTCACTATCAACTGGAATACTCTCTCCATAATACAGATGCTCTATCTGGCCGGATGGTATCACTCCAAATGCATAGGTTGTATTTGGCGTATCTAATACAAAGATATTCCCCAATCTTCTTATCATAGTTCTTCTCCTTACTTATGTATATCAATCCGTCATACTAATCTTCAAGAAGGATGTTGAAATCAATCTCTACGGTCTTCATCTGCGGATTCTGTAAACGCACCCTGCCAGTTCCCTTCTGTCCAGTCGTCTTGACATAGATGCCACCCATACCGCCTTTTAGTGAAATCACATTCGGACCAATCAGTTGTACTGCACCTTCAACCTCTACCCTGATTGGTTCCTGGAAATATGGTGCGAGGTTATCATTGTCATCAACTGCCTGAATTCGGATTGACGCAACATCATAGGTATGCTTCTCCACCAGATTGGTGTGCGATACCTGTGTCGCCAGATGTAGCTGTTTCATTGGCTGTCTGGTGATGGTCTTTACTACCTTTCCATCCTTTATCGCTTCAAACCGATATACAACTGCTGTTTCACCCCAGTTTCCAATGTATTTTCCGTATAATCCAATGATTTCATCCTTCTTCATTCGGTATTGCACAATCGCACGAATCGCTTTCCAGATTATACGTGGTGGAAAATTCATATATCCATTCACTGCTGCGTAATTCAACGCTTCCGCAAGCAGCTTCGCCTGTCCCGGCTTGTAGCCCTCCTGTGTCTCTAACAGATTGCCTACAAAATCATTCACGAGAATCGGTCCATGTGGCAGTCCTTTAAATGTTGAATCTGTACGCTTATACTCTTTGATAAAGGTATTGTTTTTGTACATACGTACGCTATCTGCATTCGTAAACATATATACTTTACCGAGGTTAGAAGCCGGATGCTCTCCAATATCCATGGATGCGCTGACTTCCAATACAGCAGGCTCTTCCTGCTGGCTTGCATACACTGCGGCTGCAAGCTTCTTGTTACGGAACATATCCATCACACCATGGTAACAGATTCTGTCTCCGCTTCCAAAATCCTTGTGCGTATTGTAATCAAACATACACCAGCCAAAGCTTCCCGCAATATCTGATTCTTTTCCAACCGCGTTCAATACATTGACATGACGCATTGCATGCTCTAAGCGATGTTCCTCACAGTCATATGGTTTTGTCGGATACATGTGTCCATTATATTCAGTAATCAGGTATCCCTTTGACATATCCGGTGTGACATTGTTCTTTGGATCGCAGCCCGGCTTGCTACCATCATGTAAAAAGTCATTATACGTATATACATCCTCTAATAAATGGCTCTTCTTGAAATTACGAACGCCACCTGTCTGCCTGCTGTCATCCAGCTCATGTGCGATACGGTTGGTCTCTGTATAAAAGACGTCATCATCACCGGATTCATTGATTCGGATACCCCAAATCATAATGGATGGATGATTGCGATACTGACGAATCATATCCTTTGCGTTCTGGCATGCCTGCATCTTCCATTCGCCATCACCAACATGCTGCCAGCCCGGGAATTCCATAAAAACCAATAAGCCCAGCTCATCGCATCTGTCTACAAAATAATGCGACTGTGGATAGTGAGAGGTTCTTACGGCATTGCACCCAAGCTCCTTCTTCAGGATATCTGCATCTGCTCTTTGCATGCTCTCTGGCATCGCGTATCCCACATATGGATAGCTTTGATGGCGGTTTAGACCTCGAATCTTGAATTTTTCGCCATTAAGATAGAATCCTTCCAAGCGAAACTCCACTTTGCGGAATCCAAACCTCGTGGTATTTGTATCTTTTACTTCATTTCCAAGCATTAATTCCAATCGAACTTCATACAGATACGGTTTGGTGGTATCCCATCTGTGAATAGACGTAATCTCCTGTTGAATCGTAAACCTCATCTGCCTGTCAGGTAAGATTTCTTTTTCAAAAATCTGTCGCTCCTCATTCCAACTGTCCAGCTCCCCATAAGGGCATGCATCCGTAAAGCTGCGCTTTAGATATCCTCTTAATCTCCATGGCGCGTTATCAATCTTCTCTTTCGAAGCCATCGAATTCTCAAACACTCCATTTGACAATTCTATCTCACAGAGCAGATTCCCTGCAGTCACATCATCCGCGTAGATGCCGCCCTTTACAAACACATCCGCAATATGCTCCTGCTCTTTGATTTCCAGATAAACATCACGGTATACTCCGCCATAGGTCATATAATCAATGACAAACCCAAATGGTGGAACATTCAGGGACTCTCTGCTATCCACCCTCATAACAAGGATATTCTCCTGCCCATATACCAGATAAGGCGCAATATCAACGGTAAATGCCGTGTATCCGCAGGAATGCTTGCATACCAGATGCCCATTCACATACAGCAACGTCTCATGCGCAGCACCCTCGCAAGTAAAAAGAATGCATTTTCCCTGCCATTCTTCTGGTGCAAACAACACACGGCGATAACCACTTATCATCTGATAATCTGCTTCATTGCAATAATGAAATGGGAGCTCCTTACAGGTATGTGGAAGACGCACATCCATCAGTTCATCCACAACACATGCCGGTTCACACAGGCTCATATCAAAGCCTTCTGTAAATTTCCAACTCTCATTCAAATAAACTCTAGCCATAAATCCTCCATAAATCATATGAATGCACAAATAGGGCTGTCGCACAATCACAACAGCCCTATACGTTTAATCCTCAATTGTTAATATTCGTCCACTTACATCCATAGATACACTCTGGGGATTTGCTTTATACATCTCTAAAAGCAGGTTCCATAATGCATGAATCTGATAGGTTAACATCTGTGATGTCTCCACCGAATATGGAAGCAACGTATGAATATCGAAATAACGAATTCCAAGAGGTGGTAAAAATACCAGATTGGTTGTTTTTACCTTATCTCCGGCAGTATGTAACATCTCATAGGTAATCATCAGAAATTCCTTACCCTTGTATTCACAATGGTATGACACATAACATTCATCTACGGTCCATACAATGCCTTCCTCATCTACCTGTGGCTTGTCACTTTCGTCGTTATATTCTGTAGTCTGACATACGATATCCCAATGAAGCTTTCCGGATTTGGTATCCTTTGCCATATCTGTCAACTGTTTAATCAATTCTTCCTGTTTCTTCATGATTCCTCTTCTCCTTATTCCTCCGGTTCTAACTCCTGCATCTTCTCTACATAATAATCCACGGCTTCCTTGGAGGATGCAAACTCACACAGCTTAGGCTCTTCGCCCTCTCTTGTGATGCGAACCTTATTGTAATTTATGTATGCAATCTCAAGCTTTTTGCCATCAACTTCATAGGTACGGCTCATGGCCGGACGCTCCACAGTGATTGACACACGCTTTTTCACTGTGTCACGTTTTCTTGGCTTTCCTTCCGGTTGGTGTACCTGTTCTACCTGTGGGGGTATCTCCGGTTGTTGTACCTGTTCTACTTGTGGAATTTCCTCCGGCTTTTGTACCTTCTCTACTGGTGGAATCTCCTCCGGCTTATGCACCTGTTCTACTTGTGAAATTTCCTCCGGCTGCTGCACCTCTTCCACCTCATCTGACGGCATCAGTGACACCATCTCAACATCGCCCATCGGCACATTGTCCAGGTTATTCCATAGGTCAAACATATTCAATTGTCCAGTCAAACCTTTTCTAGCCATATGTTCTCTTTGCACTCCTATAATATGAATTAATTATAGCACAGTCCTTTACAAATTGGAAACCTTTGTCTTGCATCGATGACTAGAATTTACGAAGCTCATCACTGCCATCATCTACTGTATTTTCAATCTTTTTTATTTGCACAAAATAAGAATAATTGTCGTTTACCTTTACCTCACAGCGGTCACCAGCCTTATGCCCATAAATAGCCATACCCAGTGGCGACTCCTTACTGATTAGATTCTTCAGCGAATTACTTCTTACCGTTGTAACCACTTTATAGGTTTCTGTCTCATTATCCTCCTCGAAGAACAGCTCCACGGTATTATTCATCCCCACTTCATCTTCTGCAGAATCCTCAGATATCACCTTTGCAGTACGAATCATTTTCTCCAAATAACGAATACGACTTTCATTTTCATTCTTAAACTTCTTCGCTGCTTTGTATTCAAAATTCTCACTCAAATCGCCATGCGCGCGAGCCTCTTTTACATCCTCCAGTGCTTCTTTGCGAACAACCAGTTTACGATATTCAATCTCTTCTTCCATTTTCTGAATATCCTTGGCCGTCAATTCATCATACATAATTCCAATTCCTTCCTATCTATGCCTTTCTCTGCATAGATGCTTACATAATACCCTTCTTCCAGCCAAAAGGACAGATAGTTTTCATCTTTTGGGTCCATGCTGGAAAAATCCATAGCCAGACCTTTTCCTATTGCTTTTCCATAAGCCTCTTTTCTTGTCCAATACTTTAGGAACACTTCTGTCTTTCTTTCCGCAGGCGCATCCTGATATTCTTCATATTCGCTTGCGGAAAAGCTTTTTCTTCCAATTGCATCCAGACGCGCACCTTTTCCTTCTGCGAACTGCCCTCTGCCTGTCCATTCCACATCCACGCCTATCTCACCGTCTGCAATAAGGCATACCGCACAGCTTCCAGAGTGGCTGAGATTGAAAAATACATCTGGAATATTTTTTATGACTGGCTTCCTCTCCGGCGTCATCGCAAACTCCACCTGTTCATAAGAATATCCCAGGTCTTCTAACGCCTTACGAAGCAGAAAGCCTGCCAGAAGAGAAGTCTCCTTGTCCTTTTTATTCTTACAGCGGAGAACTTTCCTTCTCCGCTGCTCGTTTACCTGTTCTAATAAATTGTCAAACACGCCATCTTTTTCAAATATGGCAGTACTCGCATAATACAATTTCACCATGGCAACCTCTAGATGATTCCTACTACACCACATAACAATACGATTGCACCAAGTACAATACGATACCAGCCAAACACTTTAAAATCATGTTTTCGAATATAGCTTAGCAGGAATTTGATAACAATAATGGACACAAGGAACGCACTCACCATTCCCACAAGAAGAATCATCCATTCACTACCTGTAAGTGCAAATCCAAAATCTAGTACCTCAAGCAGACTTGCGCCCAGCATAACCGGAATTGCAAGAATAAATGTAAACTCGCTGGCTGCTTTTCTTGATACCCCAATAAGAAGTGCTCCAATGATGGTCGCCCCCGAACGGGATGTACCAGGGAACGCTGCCGCAATCAACTGGAAAATACCAATTAATGCTGCCATCTGCCACGTGATTTCTACAAGTTCATTCGCTTTTGCAGCTTTCCCAATGTTACGATTCTCAATCAGTATAAACGCGATACCAAACACAATAAGCGCAATGGATACTCCCACTGCGTTATAGAAGTATTTGTCACAAAAGTCATCCAAGTCCAATAACACAAAAACAATGGCAGGAATACAAGCCACAACAATTTTAATCCATGTCAGAATGATTTCTACTTTGATTGCGATTGGTCCAATCGTCCAATATTTCCGATCCCATAAACCATTCTTTCCGGAGTTTGAGAAAAACTCATGCACATTCCCAGACATTCCAAACGGCCAGATGATATTCCAAAACAGCACTACGACTGCAAGAATTGCACCAAGCTGAATGACTACCAGAAACATATTCCAGAATTCTTCGCTTACGTCTAATTTTACAAATTCATTCAACAGAATCATATGTCCTGTGCTACTGATTGGAAGCCATTCTGTGATACCCTCTACGATACCAAATAAAATAGCTTTCAAAATTTCAAATATGTTTTCCATATAAACCTCACTTTATTTGCGGAACATACCCAAACCAATGGAACCCAATCCCGCATTACATACTGTCGAAGCAGATGCAGGTGCAAGAATCACACGTTTAAACTTCACGTATTTTTGCACTTCATCCACTACAATCTGCTGCTGGTGCGCATTAAGCCCAGCATATGCAATAAAGACTACATTATCATCTATCTTCGCCTTGTTCCTCATATGATATCGAATGTACTTTTTCCATGCTTTTTCCAGCTTTCCGACACGGATTCCATATACATGGAATGCACTGTTTTTCGCTGCTACAATTGGATGCATGCTAAAGGCGCGACAAATCGTTGCTGTAATCCTATCCGTAAAGCCCTTCTGGTACAGAATATTGGTATCAGGCAACATATAAGAAGCATTAATTTTTCCACGCCACTGCTCGATTTCCTTACATATCTGTTCCACACTTGCTCCATCCTGTGCAAGCTTTGCTGCATGCAGAACCATAAGCCCCTGACCACAGGAGATACTGCCGGAATCGATAATATGTACATGAGAAAAGCCCTTTGCTGCTTCTACTGCATTTCCATAACATTTTCCTGCATTCTTTGCTAGTGAAAAATAGATTAAATCATCTGCCTCAGTCAGCACCTGAGCAAAGAATCTCTCATATTCTTCCACCTTTGCGGCAAAGGAATACGCCATACTTTCGGTTGCAGACAAGAAGGTTGACATATTTGTTGCATCAATTTCCTTGGAATCACGGAAACGCCCGAAATCCGTCTGCACATACAAATCAATAATCTTGATATCGTACTTCTCTCGTAAATCCTCCGGAAGATCACATACACTGTCGGATGTGATGTAGACCTTTTTACGTTTTCTCGTTAACAGACGGGAAACAAAGCCTTCCACCTGTCCACCGGTATTTGTGTCTCTACGATATTCAATCAAATCCTCAGAAATATATTTCAGTGCCTCAGCTTCAAGCTTACTTGCATCAATTGGCTTTTCTAAGAGACTGTCAAAGCCCATCTGCATATATTGCGCCTGTTTGTCACCATATACATTTGCAGACAAGAGTACCACAGGTGTCTCCTTACACAAACCATTTTCCTGTTTACGAATGGTCGAAAGAAGCTCGCCACCATCCATATCCGGCATCATATAATCCATAAATATCAGATTATAGTATTTCTTCTTCGTCTTGCGCAGACACTCTTCTGCACTGCTTGCAGTATCAATCATCATCTTGGTTTCCTGCAGCAGCTTAGTCGTGATAATCAGATTCAAGTCATCATCGTCAACCACAAGCACTCTCGCTTCTGGTGCTTCAAAGGACTGGCTGTAATAGGCACCAACCTTCTGACTCTTCACCGTAGCAAAATCCCCCATAGTTGCACCGTCGATTACCTCCTGTGGGATAGTCACGGTAAAAAGCGACCCTTGTGTATAAATACTGTCTACAGATATTGTTCCGCCCATCAAATCCAGTAGGTGCTTTGTGATAGACAGTCCCAGTCCCGTTCCCTCGATACGATGCGTCTGCGTATTATCCAGACGCATAAAGGCATCAAACAGATAATCTAACTCTTCCTTACGGATACCAATTCCCGTATCGGCAACAGATACAATGAGATTTATTCTTCCATCATCTGTAATCTCATGTCCTGCAGTCAGGGTTACGGAGCCTTCTTTGGTATATTTCACCGCATTGGACAGAATATTAAGCATAATCTGCTTAATTCTTCTTTCATCTCCCCTCAATTTGGAAGGCAGATTACTATCTATCTCCACCATAAATGCCAGCTTCTTTTCTTCCATACGAATCTGCATGATATCCACTATCTCATGGAACATATCATGTGTACTGTATGTATCTTCTACCAACTGCATCTTCTGGATTTCCAACTGAGACAAGTCCAGAATATCATTTACCAGCGCCAACAGCATTTTGCTGGAGTTCTGGATGTTTCTCGCGTAGCCTTGAATCTCTTCGGACGGATTTTCCCTCAAAATCAATTCATTCAGCCCTACAATCGAGTTGATTGGTGTACGAATCTCATGACTCATGCTTGCAAAGAAAGTATCCTTTGACTTACTTAGAATCTCTAGTTGTTCTTTCTGTTCAAGTGTTGTCTTCCTTTCTCTCTCATACACCTTTAACTGGAATTCCGTGATTACGCCAATGGTCAGTCCAACTACGATAACTGCAAACCATGAGTCGAAATGTACTTCAAAGCGTGTCGCCAGCTCATCTACGAATTCCGGATGATAAAATGCATATATATAACAACACGTATCAATCAAAACCGTCCCTGCAAGAAAGAAAATGCGTAATTTTCCAGTGAACATCAAGAAAATATAGAAAATACCAAGACACATCCACAATGCAGAGCCACTATTGATTCCACCACCCTTAAAAAAGATGGTCGGTAATGCAATAAAAACGATGACAATGCCAACTAAAATTGCTGAAAATCTTGTATTCTTATAGCGAAACGTAGCTATGAACGCAATGATAAATGACACAAACATAATCACATATACCAGCATCAGATTTCCAGCATTTACCAAGGTGATTCCTTGAAAAATAGCCAAACTAACCGCACCTATACCTACTACCAGAATCACACGAAACAGTCGTTCTTTAATATCAGTTTCTTCGCCCAACCAAAAATTTTGTAGTTTTTTCCACATAGGTTTTCCTCTTAAGCTTTCTTAAGCTTTTCCTTTAGTTTTACTGCGGTCTCATGTGCAGACATAAAATCCGACATCTCAACCTTCTTATAAACCGGCTGCAATTCTTTCTGCAAATCCTTGCCATTGTATGCATATGTGCTAAGTATATCTAACACCTGCTTCATCTTTGCGTCGTCCAATTCATACATTGCATTCTCCATGTCTGTCAGAAGTCCCTCAAACAGTTCTTCTTCTATTTCCGGTTTATCACACAACGCTTCTTCCTCCTGTACCGCGCTAAGTACAGGCGATGTCTTAAGAATTGCTACCACACGGCGATATTCCTCCATCATAGCCTCATGCTCTGCGCGTATGTAATCGAAGTTCTCGCCCTTTCCAGCCAGTTCAAGTGCTTTTGCCATCTCAGACAAATGTACTGCACCAATACTCATCATAGAGCTTTTAATTCCATGGACAACAATGGTGTAGTTCTTCCAGTCCTCCGCCTCAAACAGCCCCTGAATCTGATTCATGTTCTCCTGTCCGCCGTCCCGGTGGCTCTTTAGTATCTCGATATAATTCTTCTGATTTCCGCAGTACATGATGCCTTTAGATACATCCAAATCACCTACTACAAGCCCTTGCGATGTCTTCTGTACACTGTCGCCCGATGCAGCCTTCTTCTTAGTAAGATTTTCTGTACTTGCCTGTATCGTAAACTGCAAATCGTTACTCTCCACGTTCTCAGCTACCGGTGCCTTGGCATAATCCTCAATTGATTTTTGTTTTTCCATTGGAATATGACGTTTCAATGCACGCTGCAATACAGAGCTTTCAACAGGTTTTGAAAGGAAATCATCGAAGCCTTCCTTAATCAGCATTTCACGCGTTCCTGCTATTGCATTCGCTGTTAATGCAATAATCGGAATCTGTTTGAAATATAGACCCTGCTTGTGTCGAATATTATGTAAGGTCTCTACGCCATCCATCTCTGGCATCATATGGTCTAGGAATACCAAATCATATGCTTTGTTTTCCAGCATTTCGATACCTTCACGGCCACTTAATGCATATGCTACCTGAACGCCGTACTCTCTTAACAGACCTTCTACAACTCGAATATTCATACGATTGTCGTCTATTACAAGGATATTCGCTTCCGGCGCATACAACTGATGGTTTTCATTGGATATTGCAATCTCCTGCTCCTTTGCATACTGATTCTTCATCACAGCAACAATGGACAGAATCGAGAATGGCTTATATACCTTACCAATCAGCTTGTTCTGTACCTTAGCATCATCATAATGCTCCAGAATCATATTAACCTGCATCTGCATAGATAAATTGTCGAAAAATACAGGATCCTCCTGATATTCTGCATAACTTATGATAAGCAGGTTGTAATTCTCACGTCTTACCCAGCGCTTCAGCTCGGTCAGGTTACGGAACACACGGCATTTGACACCAGCCTGTGATACGATATGCTTAATACAATTTGTATATTCATCTCGAATAGTAGCCAATGCAAACTGTTCCATATTGATATAGATTGCAGCATTGATTTGTTCTTTTTGAGGAATCTCTACAAGTGGTTTTTCATCTGCAATCTTCTGTGGGATTACAAATCTGAATTCGCTGCCCTTTCCGAGCTCACTCTTTACCGTGATAAAACCACCCATTTTATTTACAAGCGCCTGGGCTATCGCAAGACCTAAGCCAACACCGCCTTTTTTTCTACTTCTTCCCATATCGGCCTGTGAGAATTTGCTAAATAGCTTATCAACACTCTCCTTTGTCATACCGATACCGGTATCTCTTACTGTCACAATGAGGTTTATACCATATTCTTCTCTACGACATTCAAATTCGATACATACACAGCCCTCATTGGTAAATTCTATCGCATTATTGACAAGGTTCATAATAACACGACGGATTTTCTGCTCGTCACCAACCAACGTGCTTGGCATATTGGCATCGCAGTTTACAATCAGCTCCAGATTCTTTTCACTCTTCTTTGCCATGGTCATGTTGATAACATCATAAATCGTGGAGCTGACATAATAGTTTTCTTCTACAAGCTCGAAATCGCCCTCCTGCAATTCCGAATAATCCAGGATATCTCCTACTACCAGCATCAGGTTTCGACCCGCTGACTGGATATTGAGAACATCCTCTTTCATCTCTGTTGGAACACCATTTTTCAACATAATCTCACTGATACCACAAATAGTATTAATTGGTGTTCGAATCTCATGACTGACATTTGCCAAAAAGTCATCCTTCTGACGCTCGGACTTTCTGAGCGCATCAATCATCTCTAACATGCTTTCCTGAGAGATTTTATATCGGTATACCAGATAAAATACAACAAACAACACCAAATATCCCTGCAAAATACGCGTAACCATACCAATGTCAGAGCTGTAGCTTCCCCACACGAGAGATTTATCAATAAAGATAAAATATCCCAGCATGAAGGTGTAGGCTACTGTTGGTATCAGGATTAGCTTTGGAAATCCATATAAGCCCAGCAAAATACACAGGCTGATGAATACAGAAAGCGTAGCATAAAAGTCGTCCACTGCAACCGCATATGACAAAATAACAAGCTGCGACATCGCGCTTGTTACATATGCCCGAATCTCATAGGTTGCGTATTTTGCTAAAAACATAACCCAAGATACAAGTGTTCCCAGCATAATTGCAATCTGTCCTATCTGATTCCAGTTCTGTTTGTAACCCAAAATTATGGCTGTAATACAGTATACCGTTACAATGACGATTACAATGGTCTCAATCTGTCTTGTATATGATTTTTGGTAATCATTTTTACCCATATGATTGCCTCCTAAAATTAAGGCTGCCGCACTTGTTGTGTATCTATTGCGACAGCCCTATTTTCGCTAGTATTTTCCGAAACCTTCTCCAAGAGAAATAATTGGTTCGTTTTCATGTTCTGCTGCTACAACGGTTTCTGCTTCTGCCACTGGAGCATGCGTAGTATTTAATTTGTAAACAGCAAGCAAATCTCTCATACGTACTGCCTGATTTGAAAGCTCTTCACTCGCAGCAGCGCACTCTTCGCTTGTTGCAGAGTTTGTCTGAACAACCTGAGATACCTGCCCAACTGCCTGATCAATCTGCGCAACTGCCGTAGCCTGATAATTGGAAGATTCAGCAATGTTATTGATGATAACTTCGCTTTCCTTTACTGCTTTGGAAATATCTTCTAAGGCTCTTGCAGTTTCGTCTACAATCTTAGAACCAACTGTTACCTTTGCAATTGAGCCCTCAATCATTTCTGCTGTTTCTGCTGCTGCAGCTGCACTCTTTGCAGCAAGGTTACGAACCTCTTCTGCTACTACTGCGAAGCCCTTACCTGCGTCACCCGCACGCGCAGCTTCCACTGCTGCGTTAAGCGCAAGGATATTGGTCTGGAATGCAATATCATCGATAACCTTAATAATCTTAGAAATGCTTTCGGATGATTTGTTGATATCTTCCATTGCAACTACCATTTCGCGCATTTCTTCATTGCCTTTTTCAACGTCCATAATTGCAACATTTACTAAGCTTGCAGCCTCATTAGCCAAAGAAGCATTTTCTCTTGTCTTCTCTGCGATTTCGCTGATAGATGATGTCACCTGTTCAATTGCACTTGCCTGCTCGGTAGAACCCTGCGCTAAGGATTCGCTTGCACTTGCAACCTGGGAAGCAGAAATCATTACCTGATATGCTGCATCATTAATATTACCAAGTGCATGTCCATTACGCTCAACCAACATTTCAAGCGCATTACCCATGGTGTCCACGTCGGATGATGGAATCACCTCTACTGTCAAATCTCCATCTGCAACAGCCTGTGCTACAATTGCCTGTTTACGGATATTTTCTGCCATGATGACATACTCATCGATAACCTCGCCGAATTCATCATCATATAATTTCTTAATCTCAACATCCATATTACCCTTTGCTATTTCACGGGTAATATCAATAAGGTTCCTACTACTCTTACGAAGCTGTCTCGGAATTATAATAGAAATCCCTGAGGCAATAAGAACGAATAAAACTGCTATTACCGCAGTAAAATAACCATAACTGGCTAAATAATGTTCAGGATCGGCCTCATAAATAATTGTTGCAGCCGTTGTGTAGCCAGAATAAATCAGGAAAAACACTAAAACATCTAAAACAATAAAACTCACTATTATTTTTGTACGCATTTTTAATTTTCTATTAATACCCATTATTTTTCTTCTCCTTCGTTATCCTCTTCCGTATTATTTACATCTAAAGCATTGAGTTCTTCATCGTTAAGCAATCTGTCTGGATCTAATAACAGTTTCACCTTATCTCCTACTTTTCCAATTGCATAGACGTATTTGTTTTGTGATTTATCTGCTTTACCGACCGATGGAGATGGAATAATATTCTCATCCTGAATCTCTACTACTTCTGCGATTTTTTCAACGATAAGCCCTACTACCGTGTTCTTAACATTTACTACGATAATACAAGTTCTGTCTGTGTATTCAAACGGTTCCTGTTTGAATCGTAACCTTACATCAATGACAGGGATGATTTTTCCTCTTAAGTTTATCAGACCCTTGATGTAATCTTCGCTTTCCGGAATCTTGGTAATTTCCTGAAATACGATGATTTCATTCACGTACTGAATCTTAATGCCGAAATACTCCTCACCAGATTTAAAGGTTACATATTTCCCTTTTTGAGTGTCTCTTTCGTCCATATGTTTTCCTTTCTCCCCTTAGTCAGCCAGGCCTGCTCCATCTAAGATTAATGCGATACTGCCGTCTCCTAGCTGTGTACAGCCGGATAATCCTTTTACTTTTCTGATATAAGATGGAATCGGTTTTACAACGATTTCCTGCTTGCACACAAGACTATCTACAAACAGACACATTCCCTGTCCATCTACTTCCATGATAACCATCATACCATTTTCGACCTCTGTCTGATATCCGGACAAATGATATCTGTCACCTATACGAATGACCGGATAACATTCTCCACGAATCATAACGAACTCTCTATAGTCCGGGTCATGAATCATCATGTCTTCTTTAACACTTACGAATTCCTTGACAGCACCTGTCTCCACAACGAAGGAGGTGTCGCCTACCTTCATTACGATACCGTCGATAATTGCGAGGGTAAGCGGAATCTTAAGTATCATCTTACTTCCCTTGCCTCTTTCACTCTCGATTTCGAGACTTCCGCCTATGGATGCGAGGTTGGATACAACAACGTCCATTCCAACACCTCGACCGGAATACTCGGTTATCTTCTCATTGGTTGAAAATCCCGGTAATGTAATAAACTGGAATACTTCTTTATCTGTATAAGCACTTTCCGGTTTACTATAATCAAGAAGCCCCTGATTACGTGCTTTGTTCATAATCTTTGTCCGGTCGAGACCCTTACCATTGTCCTCTACGGTAATCCATACCTTGCCGGACTCGGTCTTAGCTGACAAGGTAATCCTGCCTCGTTCCATCTTACCTGCCGCAGTCCTCTCTTCCGGCATTTCAATACCATGGTCAACTGCGTTTCGAACCAGATGCATGAGCGGATCAGAAATATGTTCTACAATATTCTTGTCCACCTCAGTGGTATCCCCAATCATCTCAAATTCAATATCTTTCCCCAGCTTTCTGGATACATCAAATACGATTCTGTTCATCTTCTGGAAGGTATTTGTCAGCGGTACCATTCGCATTGACATGATAACATTCTGCAAATCCGTAGATATCTTCGACATCTGAGCGGCTGCCTTATTGAAATTATCAAGATTTAAGCCCGGTACTCGAAGGTCCGGATTCTGTAATACAACAGATTCCGAAATAACCAGTTCTCCGATTAAATCCATGAGCATATCCATCTTTGCAACGTCGACATTGATATAGTTTGTCTTCTCTGTTTTCTTCGGTTTATCCTTTGCAAGCTTTTTCGCTTTTCCGGGTTCTTTGGACTGGATAACGAAGTCCCCAGGTGCCAGATTCTTTTTCTTGGACTCTTCCATAATCTGTTCCTGAGTTCTTTCCGCTCGCGCTTCAATCTCCTCGACACTAGACTCCAAATCAATGGTAAGTGTTGGAGCGCCAGGCTCAAATCCGTGACGATATTCCTCTGCTGAAACAATCGAGATATCAACCGACTGAATATCATATCCAACCTTAAGAATCTTTCGGATATCCTCTTCTGTTGCCTGTGTCTGCATCAGGATGTTGAATCCATTTTCAAAAATCTCATCTACACTGCCTTCGTCTGAAATGATATCCTCCGGAGAGTAAATCATATCCTCTGCAAGTTCTTTCAGCGCATACACCGCTTTATATGCATGCACATTTACCAGATTCACTCCCTGATTATATGTTACCTTGATACGGTAGCGCCTGCTCGAATTTGTATTCATTGGTGCAATATAGAACTGCTGTGGCTTGGATGCCGATTTCTTTTCCTCCTGCCTTTCATTTGCACCACTTTCTCCCTTAATCATTTTCAGGAACTTGTCCAGTTCTACAATAATTGCACTGGAATCACCGTCAGCGCTTTCTCCATTCTGGATTTTATCCAACTCATTTGTAATAAAATCCGCAACCTCTAACACATGCTCTACCAGCTTTAAGTGTGGCACATTGTCTGGATGTGATTCTCTAAGCACATAGAAAATATCCTCTAACTTGTGAGCCACGGCTGTAATATCATCAAACATCATGACGCCTGATGAACCTTTAATTGTATGCATGGTTCGAAAAATCTCATTGATGGCATCTTCATCAAAACACTCCTCGTCCTTTTGCTCGAGAACTGTTT
>CAYPAM010000003.1:0-28186 GCA_964408715.1 uncultured Lachnobacterium sp. | reverse complement strand
GAATTTCCTATACACTTCCTGCCCCACCTTGGTATTCAAATCATGGTAAGCAGGGAGACAATGCATGAAAATAGCGGTATCTTTTGCTTTTTCGAATGCCTTTTCATTCACCTGATATGGAAGTAAGTCCTCTACACGTTCCTCCCATACCGCTTCCGGTTCACCCATGGATACCCATACATCTGTATAGATAACATCTGCATCGGCAGTTGCTTCTGCCACGTTCTCAGTCAAGGTAATTGTCGCGCCTGTCTGCGCTGCAACGTCCTTGCAGTACGCTACAAGTTCTTCGTTTGGGAAATATTTCTTATTCGTACATGCCACAAAATGCATGCCGAGCTTCGCGCAGGCAATCATCAGTGAGTTACCCATATTGTATCGGGCATCTCCCATGTATACGAATTTTATTCCTTCTAAATGTCCCAGTTTCTCGCGAATAGTCAACATGTCTGCAATCATCTGAGTTGGGTGATATTCGTTGGTCAGTCCGTTCCACACCGGAACACCTGCGTATTTTGCGAGCTCTTCGACCTTTTCCTGCCCAAAACCACGGTATTCTATACCGTCGTACATTCTGCCAAGTACGCGCGCAGTATCGGCCACACTTTCTTTTCCGCCAAACTGCGATACGCTTGGATCCAGATAGGTTACGTGCATGCCCAGGTCAAACGCAGCCACTTCAAAGGAACATCTCGTTCTTGTACTTGTCTTCTCGAATATTAAGACAATATTCTTCCCAATCAGGCTATTGTGCAAAATTCCTTTTTTCTTCTTATCTTTCAATTCTTCCGCCAGATCAATTAAATATGTAATTTCTTCTGGGGTAAAGTCTTTCAGTGTGAGAAAATTACGTCCCTTTAAAGTCATTCTTTCATCCTCCTAAATTTAGAGATGAAGATATTTTACTCTATTTATCCCCCGAATACAAGAAAAAAGGTCATCCTTCGATGACCTTTTACTTAAATTTAATAGAATACCATTCCACCTGAATAGAATTTACCTTTTTTTGATCCGTCGTCAGCACGGAAGGAAGTACAACCATTGGTATTATCTACACCAGACATTGCTTCCTGTGCCGCCTTTAAGCAAGACGCTTTTACCTTTCCGCTTTTCAGTCTCTTTAACAGTGAGCCTGAACGAACTGGTGAAAACTGATATTTCTGTAAAACAACCCCTTTAATGGTGTCTGGGTATCTGCTGCTTTTCACACGGTTCATAATTGCAGATGCTACTGCAAGCTGTGTTTCATAGCTTTCGCCACCTGCTTCACAGTAAACAATTGCAGCCAATACCTCTTCATCTGTTTTCTCTGCCGCCACAAGTTTTGTCTCTGCTTCGTTTCTGTCACGTTTATCCGTGATTGCGGCTAAGGCAGCCTGCTGCTTCTGCTTTTCCTTCTCTTCTTCAATGGCTTTTAATTCTGCCTTGGTAAGACCGGTCTCGTAATCCATATCTACGACTACATAATCGGCACTTACATAATAGGTTTCCTCGCGATAAAGCACTGCTACCCATCCATCGATGGTTTCTGCTTCATAATTAACGATTAAATCATCACCTTTGTCCAGCTTTGTAATGATTGTACTCTCTGTGCTCATATCCGCACGGAGACGAAGACCGTTTACTGTTGCGGTTGCAACCGAGTCGTACAATGTTTTTGCCTTATTATAGGCCTCTTCGCCGAATAAGCAATATTCATTGCTTACATAACCTTCTAGGTTTCCTGATTTGATAAGGGTCCATTCTTCGCCCTTTTCAATGATGGTTCCAACGGCACCACTTGGCATTTTTCCTACTACAGAAGACTCTGCATCTGGTTCTTTACGAACATTTAGGTTTGATTTTACATTCGAAATCAGACGAGTCTGCCATAACAACTGTTCTGCTGTGAGCTCTGGCTCTTTTTCAGTTTCAGTCTCTGGCTCTTCTGCTGTATCTGTTTCAGTTTCTGATTCTATTTCAGATTCAGCTTCTGTATCGACTGCTGTTTCGTCTTCCGAACTCTCTTCCGTTCCTTCTCCGACAATATCAACAGTTCCCTGCTCTACACTTATGTCTTCTGATTCCTCTGATACATTCTCACTATTCATACTCATGGATGTATCGCCTGTATTCGCGCTTCCACATCCGGATAAGCAAAGTACAAATGCCATAAATAGACTAATGAATCTGGCTGCCGCTGTAATTCTTAAATTCGATTTCATAATTCCTCCAAATTTGGTTTTACGTTCTACATTAGTATTACATTGGTTTTATATTTTTAAACATTATATTTCAAATGTTACAAAAATATTACACATTCTATTCTCGGTGCATTATATCAAAGGTTGACACGTTTGTCAAATTTTGGGATTTTTTTCCTGTTTTATAGGAAATATTCGGCTAATACTGCTTGAATTATATGGTTGTCAATTTCCTCCTTACTACTTTGTTTCACTTTCCTTTCCAATGGCTGTATGCCCTTGATATGCGGTTGTTCTGCCGCTATCGGTGCTTGTCCATTTGTGGAGTCTGCATCCTCCGCCGTCACATAATCTACATATCCTTTTACCTCTTGCACAATTTCATCTATTTGCTTCTTTAGAATGGTTATCTTATGTACCAGAATCATTAGCAGCACCGCCATGGCTGCAATCGCCACAACGAGCATAATCTCTAATTCTTTCATCGCCATTCTCCTTATTTGATTATATATACTTGAGATATCTTCTATATTATAGCTTGTTTGTATCATCTCATAAAGTCTCTTATGCCTGCTTTTCGTCGCAAATTTACCCATTTTTCGTGGTTTTCCGACGCGCAATCGCGGTTGCATTTTACCTGCGACGTATAATATAATATAAAAAAATTCATCTATTAGAGAGGATGTTTTCATGAAGAAAATCATTATGACAGGGGGCGGAACCGCCGGTCACGTTACCCCAAATATCGCACTATTACCAGCGCTTAAAGAGGCTGGCTACGAGATTGAATATATCGGCTCCTATAATGGAATCGAGAAAGAACTCATTGAAGCACAGGGTGTTTCCTATCATGGCATTGACTCTGGAAAGCTCCGCAGATACTTGGATTTGAAGAACCTTTCTGATCCATTCCGTGTTATCCACGGCTATGGTCAGGCACTTGGTCTTATGCGCAAGTTAAAACCTGACATCGTCTTCTCCAAGGGCGGTTTTGTATCTGTTCCAGTCGTGTTAGCAGCAAAAACATGTGGTGTTCCTGCTATTATTCACGAATCCGATATTACCCCTGGTCTTGCCAACCGCATAGCAATTAAGGGAGCAAAAAAGGTATGCTGCAACTTCCCGGAAACTTTGAAATATCTGCCATCCGAGAAGGCAGTCCTTACCGGTTCGCCAATTAGACGTGAGCTTTTCGGTGGCAACAAGGAAAAGGCCTATAAACTATGCCATTTCCCTGCACAGCGGAAGCCTGTCCTCTTGATTATAGGAGGAAGTCTTGGTTCTGTAGCAATCAATACCGCCGTACGCAAGGTTTTACCTGAACTATTAGGTACCTTCCATATTATTCACCTTTGTGGAAAAGGCAATCTCGACCATCAGCTAGATGGTTTGACTGGGTACGCACAGTTTGAATATGCAAGTGAAGAACTTACAGATATGTTAGCACTTGCGGATCTTGCTATTTCACGTGCGGGTGCCAACTCTATCTGCGAGCTGTTAGCACTTCACAAGCCAAATATTCTGATTCCACTTCCTGCTTCTGCCAGCCGTGGTGACCAGATTTTAAATGCTAATTCCTTTGAAAAACAAGGCTTCTCTAAAGTTCTCGACGAGGAAACCTTAACGGACCAGCTTCTTTTAGATACTGTACAGGAAACCTATGCAAACCGTCAGCGTTATATTGACGCGATGACCCAGAGTGGTCAGATGGATTCCATTGGAACCATCCTTGAACTAATTCAAGCACATACGAGGTAATGCGCCACAGCAATCAAATACAATAAAATTGGGCTAGTGTATCATCGTTTTGAGTCATCTCAATACGAGGATACACTAGCCCTAATAATTTACATATAGTTGGTTTTCATTTTTACAGCCTTTCTGTTTGCACGCTGTGCTACACATACATGGATTACATACCATTTCTTGATTCCCATAGCTATCAAAAGTATCAAATAAGACACCAAAGTAAATGCACCTGCATAAATCACCAGACACACTGGGAACGGTAGAATCTGCTGAACCTGAGAATATACCGGCAGGGAAGGAGTACAATATGGACTAACAAAAAACATATTGAATTCCTCCGTCTGTAATAATCCGCTTTGATAAGCGATTTCATTCATGATGCAGGCGCTCGTCAAAGCTGCCAGAAACACCGGAATCGCCTTTAATATCGTCTTATGATTTAACTTCACATATCCGGAATACAACAGGTAGATACCTACTGCAACCATAGAACCATGACAAATCATCGTCTGAATATTGATTCCAACAACATCCACAAATACCGTTACAGGATATAACATAACCGCTGCTCCTGCAAAAATCGAATATGTAGCCAGAAATGCGCATAACGATTCATGCACCCTTCCTTTTCGAAATACGCCTGTCAACAAGCCTACATACATCGGTGTAGAACAAAACTGCCACGGAAACGCATACCACTGATAATCAAAACTAATCTGATGATCTGCATACGAAAAGCTAAAATTAATCTGCTTGTATATTTCCAAAGCCGTTACCAAAAGTGCGACTCCAAATACAACCGAACGCACTCTTCTTGGACTGCCACCACGTTTATAATCTCTGCACAATAAAACCGTCGCCACAACGGTAAGTGCCAAACACAACAAGTGGAACCATCCATATAGATGTGGAGTTCTCATTCTCATATCCAGCATCTCAAGAAATCTTATTCCTATTTCCATATCTTTTTCCTCCTGACGATACCAGCATTATAACACCGTATCATGAAGATAGAAGTAGGATAGTCCTTAAGATTTCTTTAAGTTTCTTAACCTAATCTCAATTCCTTAGAAATCTCTTTTAGCTCGTCATCTGAGAACGTTTCATGTCTTGTCACAAGAACACCTGTATTATTCGCACTCTCATAACGAGGGATTAAATGAAGATGAAAATGGAAGATGGTCTGTCCTGCAATCTCACCATTATTCTGAAGCAAATTGTATCCATCACATTTCAAAATTGGAGCTACATGCTTGATAACCTTCTGTCCCACCTTCACTGCCTTTGCCAGCACCTCTGGCTCAATCTCATAAATGTTTGCATAATGTTCCTTCGGCAACACCAAAGCATGACCTTTGGTGGCTGGACTATTATCCAAAATCACCTTAAAATCTTCATCCTCATAAATGAAATTCGTTGGAATCTCTCCGTTTGCCAGTTTACAAAAAATACAATTGCAATCCTTCATATATCATCCGTCCTTCCTTACACAATTAGAATAAGAATACCTGATCTAACATACGAAGCGTTTTAAAGTTCCCCTTCGCAGTCATCTCACCCGTCATAAACGCTCTCTGGAATGTCATCCGTCCATCCACAATGGACTGCATCACGTCTACTGACATCTTGCCATATACATCAATCGCATCCTTTTGTCCATAATGAATCTCTAACTGGTCATTCTGAATGCCTATGTAAAGTGGGTTTTTATACCCTTCTATCGTAATCGAATAAGTCGCACTGAAATCATCCTGTGCAATAAAATGACTCTGGAATTCTTTCACGAATGGCGCCTTTTCCTCACTTACAGATTTTCCCAGCATATCCTTGAACATAGAAGCAAGCTCTTCAATATCCTCCTTCTGCTGTTTTACATAGCTGTCATCGGATACATATTTTGATAACTGCTCGCTCTCCTGCGGCGTCAGGTTCATCTGCTGTGTACGAAGCACACTCTGCTTAATCGCAGAGTTACTTGTCGGAAGACTCTTCACCCGCTGCGAGATGGTACGATACAGATTCTCCGCCTTCTTTTCAATAATCAGATTATATTCATTGCTCACCTCGAAAGAAACAAGGTCTTCTACATAACCACATAATCCGGAACATGGCAGACCTCCAAGAATCTCCCACGCATTTGCCAGTGTTAGTTCCCCTTCTCTTTCTCCATAAGTCGTAGACATAACGATTGGCTGCATATAAAGTGTGCTGATTTTCTCTTTATCACCATATAGCCAGCATGCATCCAAAAACTGCTGCATATATCCGCCGATTCCTAACCACTCTACCGTTGTAGCCAGAATGATGCCATCGGCATCCTTAAAGGTCTGTGGCAATGTTGCAATTTCATTCTTATGCTCATAAATATTATAACGTTCCACTTTAACACGAAGTTCCTTTAGAACATCTTCCATCTTATTTAGTACATATAATGTAGGATCATCCAAAAGACCACGCCCACCGTAATATACATTAATCTTCATCTTCTACCTCACAAATAATGTTTTCGTCATATGTATAAGTATATAAATTTTGCTCGCCAAAATCAATCTTTTTAGCATTTCTTCGGTAGAAAATCATACAGATAAGAAAGCCTGCAACAAGACCGCCAATATGCCCCCAATTATCTATATTTGCTGTGGCAACTCCATAATATAAACACAACGCAATCATCATGAACATTCCCTTGCCGGTCAAAGTCTCGTACTTGCCCTTATGCACGATAACAACCCACACCAGCGCACCAATAATTCCAAAAATCGCGCCGGATGCACCGGCTGCCACTTTATACTCTCCACTATTAATCATCTGGCAATAGGATAATAGGCTTCCTCCAATTCCGCCCACCAGATACAACACCAGAAACTTCACCTTGCCCAATGCACGTTCCAGAATCTGCCCTGCGCTTGCAAGCATTACCATATTATTCAGCAAATGCGATACACCAAAATGCATAAAGGTCGCAGTAAACAGCCTCCAGTATTCCCCATCTTCTAAAATGTATGGTGGATAAATTGCACCATACTGCATCATAAAGGTTGCATCCTCCGTATTTCCCAGAATCTCTAGCCCTAGAAAAACAATGATGTTAATCGCTACTAATATATATGTCATTTTTATATAAGTAATCTTCATAGCTCTGTCCTTTGGTTTTTCTTCTTATTATAGAATCAAAGAATCCCCCACGCAACGGCTTCTTTCAAAAAAGATTATTAATAAAAACGATATGTAATGTCTGCAAATCGCACACGATCTCCAGCACTAAGACGGCATTTTTGTTTATAATGTAACGCAGCGTCATTCACAAAGGTTCCATTCGTAGAATTTAAGTCCTCGATATAATATCCGCCATCCTGATATTCCACTCTTGCGTGAAGGTGACTTACGGTATCTCTTGCGATTCGAAAGCGCGCCTTTGTGCTTTTCCCAATGATTCCGCTGTCTTTTTCTAACTGGATGTCTCCTGCTTCTCCCTTTGTATCACACACCAATATCCCTCTTGGCTCTATGACACCACTTGCTATACATATGGTTGGATGAACCTCTGTTACGGTTACTTCTTCCTCCTCCTCATTCGGATATACAATCATTGGCGCTTGCTGCGTTCTCTGTAAATAAGGTTTTAAAAACGAAATCTCTCCTACCATATCCTTCACTTTCTTTTGGTACGCGTCTAGCTTATCTTGTAAAAACTGTATCACTCGTGCTTTCCAATCTTGCAAATGATTAGCGGATTTTGGTTCACTTGTTTCCTCCACACTCTTATAGCATATTTTCTCTACTCTTTCGTGCTCACGCTCAAGTACGTTGACCTCTATTCTATCCATTCGCGCTTCCATGATATGATTTTTTAAATCCACTATCGAAAAGCTCTCTGTTAACGTAAGCTCGTAGATCTGATATGCCGCACTTACAGCTTCATGCTCCGCGTGATTTAATTTCGTCAGCAAATATTCCATTAACTGCTGCAGCTCCAGAAATAAGTCTCCTTTATTGTATGGATATGCCACGAAGTATATTTCCTCGCCGCTATGGTTGACAAAGATTAGCTCTGTGTCTAGCACCAGACAATTCGTATCTATCAAGTTCCATTCCAATGTTTCCACCTGCTCACAGAATCGCAGAATCAGATTCTCAAAAAAAGTCTTTCCCACGCCATTTACCCTACAATACGCATCCAACGCCTGCTTTCCGGATATGTCATACCAATATTCTCCTATGCTATTGACATAACATTTCTCCATCGGTATCAGCCCTGTGATTGTCTTTTTAAGAAGAAGCTTCTCGTCATAGCTTTTCTCTGGCATGGCGGGGATTTTCATATAACTTTTATTCACATCTCGCTCATAGGATATTTCCCGATTAATCATTTATTATCTCCTCTCCTATCTCTCCTAGTATCTGATAGTTGTAAAATTCCTGTACAATATCCGGCTCTTGCAACCCCTGGTAGCTTTCACGATTCAAGCTATCCTGAAAGAACCGGATTCCCAGCTGCATCGTTCCTATGATTAGAAACACCATAATCGGTATCCATATCACAGCTTCCACTGTAAAACTCCCTCTCTGCCATTGTTTCTTCATATTATAGTCCCCTCTTCAAAAAGCGCATAAAGTCCCCATGCTACGAGAAGAAACGGCACAAACGGTAATTGATCCTTTCCCTTCATCCTTCGACAAGCCAAACCGCCTAACGCTACAAGACCTCCCATCGTTATCGCCATCATAACGATCGAGATAATTTCGTCGCATGACGCATACATCCCCATAACAGTAATCAGAATTCCATCTCCATATCCCATTCCCTGTTGCGTAAGCCTGCCAATCATAAGACAGCACACTCCCGGTATCACTGCACATAAGAGCTCCACCCCCGGTCTTCCTTGAAAAACAGATAGGAGTAAGCCAATGATGCCCGCAGCAAGACTTACCACTAGAGGAATCTCTTTATAGCGAATATCCCAATAGCTTTGCACCACAAGTGCTATTCCCATAACTATCCAAGTATTTTCTAGCAGCATTACTATGTCTCCCTTCTTTCCGTTAGCCTGTTAGTTCCCATAACAGTAGCTGCATGGTGTCTTCTCATCCACTTCTGATAACAGCACCTTCTCTACCGTTCTCTTAATATATTGACAATCCATTCGGTAATGATAGAGCGTTCCATAGTCTGTATAATAAACCTTCTGTGCATTTGCATAACTTTCCGCGCATTGAGAACACGCGTAGTATTTCTGTCCATTTGAGCCTCGTACTTCGTTTATTTCCTGCAATGATGCCGCACTTATCCTAAGATTGAGCACTCTACATGCGCTTGTTGCATGGTATACGCTTCCTGTTTCTGTAATATAGACCCAGTCTCCCTCTTCCGATTCCCCTTTAGGATTATCACCTACCCACTTACGAAAGGTAGCACGATTCCAAAGCGTGATTCCATCGATTTCAAAAAATACTATTGGAAGCCTGACCTTGTAATGAACCGATAGCGTGATTCTATCTTCATCAAATGTTGACCCAAGAAGAACAACGCCAAGACTTCCCTGTTCCACATAACGTGCAATGATTTGCTCATCCTTTAGCGCGTACATCATAAATCCCTTCGCAGATGTATATAGAACTGCATCATCCTCTACCACACTACCTTCTACAGCAGTCTTCCTTCCGGCATACAGCAAAGCTTCTTCAACAATTGCCTGTACTTGTATGACCCGGAAGAAAAATAACAGACTGGCAAAAAAAGCTGCCACAACCGGTATTACCACTGCTGCTTCCACGGTGAGAGAGGCTTTATGACAGATACAAGAGGATGTCTCTTTGTATGTAGGGTTTTGTATTGATTGGGTTGTTTGCATTATATTTTTTCTTTTATACGCTTGGGGAGAATAAGCAAACCTGTGTACTTGGGAAAAATTGCAAAGAGACATCCTCTCATACCTGCCTTTCTTCTACTGATAGCCATAAGCTGCCTCTGTAGATATCTTATAGTTCCATCCGTTTTTTCCGTTGCGTGTGCGAAGCGATGCAAAAACAGGTGCACACTGATATGTGGTTGCTATCTGCATATGCACAACCAGATCATCCATTCGTATGCTGCTGTCTGCCGTTTGCATGGTAATCTCCTGAACATCCATGGCTCGATATGCCAGACTCTGGTCTGATTGTAATAACAACAGGATTCCAAGATACGTCGTATACGAGATACCCAGCTTGCTTTCCTTTGCCGTAAGATACCCCTCGCCCAGACTTCCAATGTTCTCAATCGAAAGCGTCCATGTATCCAGGCTCTTAATAAGCGGAATCGTCTTCCCCTGCAACAGCGCTCTTACATCTAATACACTTTCTGCAAATGCCCACGCTAATAGCAGCCCCAGCTTTACCACCTCAACAATTGCAACACTGGCAGTTGCACCTGCCAAAACGGTCGCAAGTGCCTGTGCCTGCAAAAGCTTCGCTTCATCTGCGAGCAAATATGCAAAATTAGCCGTTTCTCGAATCAACAATAGCTCATTTACTACGGTCCTAAGATTCTCAATATCGTTATCCTTTCCCGCAATCAGATATTCCAGCTCATAGCATAAAGCTCTGCCCTCTTTGGGATTGGTATAGTCCGCAAAGTAGGTCAGCAGATACTGCTGTAGCAATACGCGGTCAAGCCAATCAGTTTCCTCGACATCACTATTTACTCCACTTCTTAACTCTCGCTTTGATACTGCTTGCGACATATCATATTCTGCTTCTGATAAATCATCCGCGTCTGGCACAACCAGTTCCAGAAGCTGCGTTTTCTGAAGCCGTTGTATCTCGGTTAAAGGATTCTCTATCTCTACTTCCTGTTCAGTAGTGCTCTGTTTACTATCCTGTTGCTGAGATTCCGTATCTGAATTAGTCCCACTTAGCGCGTGCCCTTTCCCACTGCTTCCTGCATAGCCTTGCACTGAAGCTTGCGAATTCTCAATTGCCTCTAAGCTTTCTAGTGCATCGTCAATTTCCGTTCCCGTCAGGGTGCTGGTATCCAAAAGCTTCTTAATCGCCTCATATTGGTTATATAAGAGTTTGGCAGTTTCATAAAGAATATTCCCACTCATATAAGAGGATACCGCCTGTATGTATGCCGCTCCATCTCCATCTGTTAAGAGCGTATATCCTTGTATCTCTACCTCCTGCAATTCTAATCGAAGCAGATTCACGCCATAATCAACTGCAGAATACCCGCTATCTGCACTCTCTGTAATTATGGCTTCTGCCTCATCCTGATTACACCCTAACAAATGGTATGACTCCCACAGAACGGAATTATAATTTGCAAATACGGATTCAAGTGCCATATCGGTGCGAAGCTGTGCAAGTCTACGAAGCTCTGTGATACGAGAGCCTTCTAGCAAAGTAAGTAAGAATCCTATGATCAGCACAATCGCAAGCAGCGCAAATAGCGTAATGCTTCCCTTTTGTCTGTTTATCTGTTTCACAATCGCTCTGCCTCATCCGTAATCATCTCAAATAAGTCATTTACCAAATCGGTAATCTGTTCCTTGAAGATTAAAACCAGTCCAATTAGCACCACGATAATCAAAATAAGCTCTACAACTCCAGCTCCACTCTCATCCTTAATAAATTTGTTAAATCTAAACATAATTTCTCCTTTCTATATCGAAAAACTAAGCAACGCAGGAATCATAACAATTGCCATGACCACCAGCATCATGCACATTAAAGGCATTAACATACGCGTAGATGCTTCTTCTCCCAGTTTTTTTGCCTGGTGAATCCTCTGCTCATAAGCCAATCGACCTTCCTGCTCAAGAGATTGTGCAATTCCACTTGAACCCTTCTCAAAATTACCAAGCAACAAGCGAATCAAACGATGATAACATGCAAGCCCTACCTCATCGGCAAACCTTTGATACGCAATTCTTTCGTTTTCTCCCTCCGTTATACGTCGATTCATGGCTACAACATGTTCCATAATAAGATTTTCATGCGTCTGTTCTTTTTGCCTTTTATCAGAGTATCGCGTGGCAATTCTATTCCAAGCCTGTCGAATTGTCATTCCTGCGCCTAGTAATAACGCCAATTGTTCTATAATCTCTGGATATTCCGATTCCATGCTCCGGTTTCTCTTTCTCTTTTCCTGTTCGTTCTGCTTCTTCTGCATATACCACAGCAAAAAGACCATAATAATCTCTAGCAATACCATCTTCCCGGTAAGGCTATCGGTTTTTGAAGACCACTGCAGACGTACTCCTTCTAGCTCCGTGGGGAGGGCTACCATCTCCTCCCCTTCTTTTTGCATCTCTGTCTCCATCCATATATCTAGTGCCTGCATTGCCTTTTCTTCTGCGCTAAGTATAGGCGCCTTCAACATAAACGCAAACTGATAGATTTGCTCATATTCTCCACACTCAAGCATCACTTCTGCGCTAACCATTGCTCCGTCCTCTGGAATTTCCTCCCACACAACATCTCCGTTCTGCGTCACGATTCCACGAGGATAAAATGACCAGGATGCATCTACTAGTCCCATCTGATAGCTCGCGCTAACAGGAACAATCTCTTCTATTAACTGAAAATCAGCTTCGATTTCTGCGACGGCTCCCGCAAAATATCCATCCGCCTGCTCTTTTGTTACTCGCATAGGCTCTACAGTGATGTCATACTCGTACGTCTGCGCTCCATCATTCATATCAAGAATCAACTGTATCTCTTCGTCATCCTCTCCTATTCCGTTCCTGACAAGCATTCCATCTCTTATTACATCTTCGCCTGTTGCGTCTATTACAATCGAAATAAGTAGCATAATAATACATACTGCGCTTACTCTTCTTCTCGTTTTTTTATCCATAGCTACACCTGTATATTCATTATTTTTTCTGACATCAAAACAGCAAGGACATATATCGCCAGACAGACACTCATACATATGATTCCAAAGAGATTGTGATACAACACCTTAATATAATCCCATGATGCCACCTGTAAAAACAGTATCATCCCTATCGGCACTACATTCATAATCTTCTGCTCCATACGCTTTTCCGCCAGTAAGACTTCTATTTCCTTCTGTGCTTCATAACGTTCTGTCATGCGAAGCACTGTATTATCAATGATTTTCTTCCAATTTCCTCCACTTCGCTTTCCATAATCCAGAATCTCTGCAAAACGAATTATTTCTTCCACCTCACAGCGATTTGCGAATTCCAAAAACAGACTCTCAATCGGCATATTTAATGCAACGCTTTGATTGATTTTGCATATCTCCAGATAGAATTCCGATGAGTCTCCATATAACAACTTCGTTTCTTTTTGTACCTCAATCCACGCATTTTCCATGGAAAACCCAACCTGCAACGACGCATTCAACACCTGTAATCCATTCATAAAATGCTCCTGCAACTCCTGAATCTGTTCCTTTTTGCGCTTCTTTAGATATGCTTTTTCGGTGAAACGATATACCAATGGCCACAGGAGCATTGCCCAGATAGAACGATAAAAGACAAATGCTATCACACCGGTAAATACCGTTGAAAGCAACATAACCCTTCCCTTTTTTATCATTATCTAACCTCCTACTTGTGCCACATCCAGCTTATGTCGATTTCTCAATTCTCCAACCTTTTGTAACCCATTCTGATAGCAATATAGGACATTGGTTATGATTTCTCCCTGCTCTAATCCTATAATTTCTGCTATCTCTACTACACGACGCTTTTTATCTGCTCCACGCTCAAGATGTACCAGTACATCAATTCCCGATACTATCTGCTGCCGTATCGCAAGAAGCGGAAGCTCCATGCCCATCAGTACCATTGTCTCTAGACGACTTAACATATCCTTCGTAGAATTCGCATGTCCCGTTGACAGACTTCCGTCATGCCCCGTATTCATTGCCTGAAGCATGTCGAGCGCCTCCTCCCCGCGACACTCACCTACAATGATGCGGTCGGGCCGCATACGAAGTGCAGTATGAATCAGTTCTCTTGCTTTGATTGGTTTTATCCCCTCTGTAGTAACCGTACGGCTCTCCAGTCGAACTATATTCTTCACATTCTGCAAACGAAGCTCCGCCGAATCTTCAATTGTAATAATTCTTTCTCCCTCGGGTATGAATCCAGATAATGCATTTAGAAATGTTGTTTTTCCAGAGCTTGTTCCTCCGGATATAAACAGGTTATACCTGCTTTGTACCAACGCTTTTAGAAAATCCGCCGCCTCTTTGCTTATGGTATCTTTGGCAATCAAGTCTTCCATACTTAGCGGATCTTTTGAAAATTTACGAATGGAAATTGCAGAACCATCCAAAGAAATAGGTGCCAATACAATGTTCACTCTCGAACCATCCTCTAAGCGTGTGTCTACGATAGGGCTGGATAAATTGACGGCCCTGTTGTGTTTCCCTACAATCTGCTGAATCACATCCTGCAGCTTTTCCTCGGATGCAAAACAGTACGGATATTTTAGAAACACACCATTCTTCTCATAAAAGATACTCTTCGGTCCATTTACCCATATTTCTGTTATCTCATCATCCTCTATCAGCTCTTGTAGAATATCTAGCCGCCGAAGTGCATTGAACACTCTTTGCACCATGATAATTCGTTGCTGGATTCCCAATTCTGTGCTCGCCTCCGTCTGTTCTATCTCCTTTGCTATAAGCTCCTTTAGCTCAGACTCCTCCAATTCTTTCGTAAAATCTAATCTTGCAAGAACACGTTTACGTACCAGTTCGCACAACTCATCCATGGGATTTTGCCTCCCGAATCGTTTTCCTTACATAATCACAAAACCCGTTCCATCTCCAATGTTCCACCAGATTCTCCCATCCCCCATCTGTATTGAGATTTGAAGGAATCTCGATTCGACAAATTCTACAGAGCATAGCACTCTGTCCTCTTCGTTCCAATTCATCCACATAAGCCCTCTCCCTCCAAAGTCCTGCATCCCCTTTGGGATACAATAAATAAACGCTTTCACATGACCGCATCCATTCCGTGTCACAGAATATGCTTTCTGATATGTTAAAAATAACGGTCTGATACCCCAAATCCTCGTTTAAAAAATTCATCATATTCTGTATCATTTTCGTGTTTACTTCTTCCAGACATCTTACGTTTTTTACCGGATAGATATAATCCCATGCCTTATTTCGCCCAATAGCCGACAACACACGACTCCTGCCGAACTCTCCCGCCATCGCCATCGCCAGGACATCCTCCATCCCCAGCTTGTCTGCACTCGTCTGATTTACTGGACAAAAACCACTATTTGCCTGCATATCAACGACAATCGTCTTCCCCTGCTCCGCATATATCCCTGCGAGCATTGCTGCTAACGGAATTTGCAAGTGTGGCAAGGTAAAAGAATAAACACCTATGATTTGGAATTGACTTTCTCTGATATCACTTCTCACTGTTGGAGCACATTCAAGTACCCCTTCAACTTCTTCCATCAATACATGTACTTCCTGGTATTTATTGCTTTCATTCAATACGAACGTGTGACTGCGTCGTTGCGCACTCCATTCGAGCTTCTCAAGAACCGTATCCTCTATCAGAAATCCGGCAAACTCACAATCGCAGGTCTCTAGAAGTTCCTGTGAGTCCTTGAATATATGCAATTCGTATCGCCCATCATAATGATTCATCAGGCACTTTACCAATCGATTCTGATATGTCTCATCCTCCATACAGATAGCAAACTTCATTTTCCCCATATACTCTCCTTCCTTACATCTGTGTCAATTGTGCAAGTATCAGACCACCAAGTATGGCAACCGAAAAATGCATTTTGTGAACCCGATATTCTGGCTCCTTGATTGCGCAATATAGGATCTTCCCCAGTGCATATATTGCCGCAAGTACAAATGCAAAAATCATGCACCAAATCAATACTCTGAAATTAACAAATCCACCTACAACGGAAAATAATTTGATGTCTCCAGCGCCCAATGCTCCCACCAGAAACAAAAGATATAACACGATAACCGGAAAAGATATTTGAAATATGCATGTGAGCATTCCCCGTAATCCCTCACAACACAATCTATGAATGAAAGCTATCCCTAAACCTATGAGTATCAGCCGGTTACTAATCCTCATATACTTTAAATCCATGCCTACGGCCACCAAAACAAGCACATAAGCAATCAACATGTTCATCACCTCTTTTGTTGTAATCCGCATTCTAGCAAGCGCAATCTCGTTTGTCTATAGCTTTTTCATTTTTTCTGCGATTTTGTGAAGTTTGTATATTTTTCGATTCTTTCGCCATTGCGCACCCCTTTCAAACCCACATTTTAAGCGACTTTGCATATGTCAAATGCTGTCTTTTGAAGAAATGCTAATAGTAGAAATACGATTTTTTGTATAGAATTCCCTTTTTTGCTTATACTTGTAAAAAAGAGATGAGGTGACGTAATGAAGCTTTTTAACTTTCAAAAGCAAGCAGAAATTCCTGCTTATATGATTCTAAAAGACGATATTGAAAAAACCACTTTAGAATTACAGAATGCTTATACGAACTTGCAAAATGTAGTCGAGCCAGACCTGATTGATTACTACATCTACCAGACCCAGGCTGCACAGGTTCGTTACCAGTACTTACTAAATTGCGCAAAAAAATTAGAGGACTCTTAAACTAAGAATCCTCTGTTAAAATCATCTGTAAGATTTTCATTTAGACTGGATTTTCCATAAGTCATGCCTGCGTATACCGACTGGGTATTACGCATCAAAGGTCCTGAAGTGTCACTTTTTGCTGCTTCGCAAAACGAAGTATACAGGCGCTTCAGGATTCTTTCTGCCTCAACAATCCCTTCTGTACGGTTTTGATAAATCGCCTTTGCCAACAGATTCCTGCTGGTTACATACAAGCGATGCAGCTCCTTTGATATCTCGTAGGAAAAATCCAATGCATTTATCAATCGCTCAATCGCTTTTTGCGCTTGTTTTACTGCTGTTTTATAGCTTTCATAATCTCCAGCCGCGTGTGCCTCTTTTGCATCATCCAGATATGCAAATACAATATCGTACATGATTACAATCATTTCACCCTTATTGCACTGGCTAAGTCGTCGCTGAAAATCCTGCTTTAAACTATCCTTCACATTTCACCTCCGAAATCTATCGGATTTCATGCTACTGTAACAGAGATAAAATCTGCTGTGGCAATTCATTTGCCTGTGCAAGCACAGAAATTGCAGCCTGGTCAAGAATATTCTGCTGTGTATATTCTGACATTTCTTCTGCCATATCTGTGTCCATAAGTCCAGAATATGCTACTGTTACATTTTCTTCTGTTTCGCTTAAGCTTGCTGTTGCATAATCCAGACGATTCTGGAAGGCACCGATTCTGGAACGTATAGAAGATAATTTTGCAATCGCTTCATCCAATGTTTCCATCGCTTTTTCCGCACCGTTTGTTACGGTTACATCAATGGTATCGATGTAAAGACTTTCGCAGGAAATCTCCCCGATTCTTACATCCATGGTCTGATGTTCGTTAGAACCAATCTGAATGGTTAAAGCTCCGATATCTGTCACTTCAATCTGGAAGTTTCCTTCAACAGTTGCAGCACCTGGTACATAGGTATCGCTTAATAAGAAATCAATTGAAAAACCATTGCTGTCAGTGATATTAATTCTGTTTCCCTCTGCAACAACTGTTGTTGTAGCAGTAAAACCAGCTTCGTTTCTATCTGCCGGGAAAGTAACCACTGCATCTTCTCCGGTTGTATTTACTACCCACATATCACCCTCTGCATCATAGGTTGCATCTGCGTGATTGGTTACACCCGTTTCGGCTGCAAGGTCAGCCGTAACAGAAAAAGCAATCGCTTCTTCGTATCCATAACGCTCTGCCTTCACAGTCATAGTTGTTTCTGCATCATCAAGCTCTACATAGCAGCCAGCTTCTTCTGCAGCGGTACGGATTGCATGAAGGTATTCTTCCTTGCTCATACCGGCTGTGACAGTTGCGCTTACACCATTGATAAGCACTCTGCCATCTACGGTCGGTTCTTGGTATGCAATCTCAACAGAGGCCTGTGTTGCCACTGCTTCTACGTTTACAGAGTAAAGCTTTGCATCTACTGCGTCAGACACATAAAAACGGCTTGCACCATCTGCATATACACGCACATCAGAAGAACCATCTAACAAGGTCTTTGTGTTGTATTCTGTATCAGCCGAAATGCGATCAATTTCCTTCTGTAATTCATCGATTTCGTCCTGAATTGTCTTCTTGTCGTCATAGGAGTTTGTGCCATTTGCAGCCTGCACAGACAATTCTCGCATTCTCTGAAGGATACTGCTTACTTCGTTCAGTGCACCATCTGCAATCTGAAGTACAGATATTCCATCTGCTGCATTGCTCTCTGCCTGATCCAAAGCATCAATTTGTGCTTTCATTTTGTTGGAAATTGCGATACCTGCCGGATTATCACTTGCGTGATTAATCTTAAAACCACTAGACAAACGCTCCATCGATGCGGCTAATTTATTTTCTGTACGCAATAACTGATTATTTGCTATAACAGCGGACATGTTGCGATTAATCTGCATATCCTGTTCCTCTCATTACTTCCGCATCCTTGCGCCCATAATTTGACTACCATGTCTCTTACTTGCCTTATATATCGACTGGTTTTCCACATTTCTTAACCTCCATGGGCGATTTTGCGCACAGAAATAATTTCCTCTTCCAAAAAACGTGTATATATTTGCTTTTCCAAGGAAAACGTATTATAATAGCGAGAGTAAAAAGAACTAAAAGGAGGGTTATCCCATGGCAAAAGTTACTAAGGATACCATGATTGGCGAACTTCTTCAGATTAATGCTGATGTTGCACCATTACTTTTAAGCATCGGAATGCATTGTCTTGGATGTCCATCCTCACAGATGGAAACTATCGCTGAAGCAGCTATGGTTCACGGCATTGATCCAGATGATTTGGTAAATGATATCAACGATTTTTTAGAGCATAACTAGCGAGAAGTTACAGTTCGTATGAAAAAGGCACGAGAAATACCAACAAGTATTTTCTCGTGCCTTTTTATTTTCTAGCCTAATTCACTCATTATCTGTAGCGCATTGCCTTTTATAATCAGCTTTCCATGCTCTAAGAAGAACGCCTCTGTTGCCTGCGAATACTTCTTTGCAACTGCATACTCAGAAATGACATTACACACCTTGTTGAATTCCTCCGGTGTATGCTCACTCTTTCGAACCAGCAGATAAAAACGATTCTTGTGCTCATCTTTATAAAGGTCATTGAGACCGCAATAGTAGCTTCCAAGCACCTTTGCCAATCGCTCCACCTGCTCTAAATTCCGAAACTCAAACATTTTTGTCAGATTCACCGGCACTTCCTGCACACGCTTTGTTTTCTCTTCTTTTTTCGGTGCTTCCAGTACTATATTCTCTGTCTGCTTTTCCTTCTGCGCAACCTGCTCCTCCAAATCCTCTTTCATTTTCTGGAAAAGGTCTAGAATATCGTCTGCGCCGTGGCTCTCTGCAAAAAGACCCGCATCTGCGCCTGTCTCTTCTTCATCGTCCCCCTCAGAAAATCTGGAAAATCTGGTATCTAACTCCTCCGGATATTCCACCTTCGTAATCTGCAATATAATATTCTCACCGGAAAGAGGGATTGCCTCTATCATAAGCGGTATGTCATCTGCTTCAAAGCCGAACTCGTAATTCGCCTGTTCAATCATGTCTCTAAAAAGGCTTTTTGCCTTCTCAGAACCATAGGCTAGTTCGCTGATTTTGATCTGTCGGTCTGCCAGGTCTTCCTTGGTCAACGTACAACGGATCTGGTTTTCGTTTACTTTTTCAATTTTCAAATTATCACATCCTTACATAGAAAATCTTATGAAAACGTATATTTATTATAAACAACAGCCCGTTCCTTTGTAAAGTCTAACTGTCATTAAATCTTTCTAAAAAAAGTTCTTGCATTCTAAATTTTTTTGTGTTATATGTGTAAACACGAGATGCGTTGTTGATTCCAAAAGGAGTGAACACAATCAAAAAACATATCTTGTTTGGAAAATACGAGATTATATCTCGCTTAGGTGTCGGTAATTTCGGCACAGTGTATCTTTCCAAACATCTGAACCTAGAGTGTTATCGGGCAATCAAGCTCATCCCCAAATCAAAAGATTCGCCGATTTCACTACTATCCGAAGCACAGCTTCTAAAATCCCTGCATCATCCCGCAATCCCCATAATATATGACATGGAAGATGACGCGAACTGTTATTATATTATTGAGGAATACGTAGAAGGTGTATCCTTAGAAGAATTTCTGCTTCAACAATCTAATATTTCCCCAGAATATTTTTTTGAGATTAGTTTGCAGCTCTGCGATGTTTTTCAGTATCTACATACCTTAACTCCGTCTCCGGTCGTTTATCTTGATTTAAAACCTGAGCATATTATAGTATGTGGAACACAGATAAAATTAATCGACTTTAACGTTGCAACTTTTCTTTCCAATCAGGGAAATATCTTCAATCTATTCGGGAACGAGGATTTCAGTGCACCGGAACTTTTTTCTGGCGCGTCTGCAAATCCACGCTGTGACATTTACAGTATTGGAAAAATCATGCAATTTATTTCCAAATATGTAGACCCGCCACTTTCCCCGAACATTCCCCAAATCATTTATAAGGCTGCCCATGCAGACCCTGCTTGTCGATATGAAACGGTGGACGAGCTTGCATCTGCAATTGCGAAACAACAAACACTATTTCAACAGCCGCATCTTCGTAAAACCATCGCAATTATGGGAAGTCATCCCGGCTGTGGGTGTACCCACATTGCTTTTTCCATGGTTACAGCTCTTAATTCCATGGGATACTTAGCTGTATATTACGAAAAAAACACGTCCAACGCTTTACGTAGCATGCTGAGTCTATCCCCACAGGTAACAGAGCACGATGGAATGGTTTTTCATGGATTTTTTAAAGGTTACCCCAATTATGGACCAGGCATTAAGCTGCCAGCTTCTACCGAATGTATCTCTATCTGTGATTACGGAAGCAAGCTTCCCGAAGATTACATAGAGGCAGATTTACTTTTGTACGTCTGCGATAACAGTTTGTGGCACTGGCAGGATGCTATCGAACAGGGCGAAACCCTATTACAAAAATATGGTGACCTTCAAATTATCTGCAACCTTGGACAACGTACAACTATGCAGTTCCTTTCCAAGAAATTACACAAGCCGGTGATTCGTTATCCGTTTTGTAAAAATCCATTTCTTGTTGCCAAGGAGGTTGTAGGTTTCGTCCTTTCACTTCTACACCTGAAAAGGAGGAAACACTTATTTTTCCGTTTAAAAAACCTAATTTCACGAAGCGCATTATCGCGCTAGGTAGTCTAGAACACGGCGTCGGTGTGACACACCTTTGCCTTGCTCTATCTAATTTTTTATGCAATAAACAGGGGAAAAAGACTGCCTATATCGAACTGAATACGACTAATCAGATACGCTCTCTTGCTCCGGACTCTGGAAATACATCCTTTTCTTATATTGGAATCCATGTCTTTCCAGGCACTACGTTAACCTCCTTACCGGAGATTCTACGTATGGATTTTGATTATTTTATTCTGGATATGGGAGTTTTAAACGTTTATACTGCCAGAGAATTTTTCAAATGTGAAAAGCAGTTTCTTGTTTGTAGCCTTAGCAAGTGGAAACGAGCACAAACCATACAGAAAATAGAACAATTACTCGTAAACAATTATACCATGTTAGGATGCCTAAACCTCTTAACTATGAGTAGTATCAAAGAATCCAAACTATCTATGATGTATGGTCATGTCCTCAAGGTGCATTCCGTCCCTTTTCTACCAAATCCGTTTCAAGTAACCCCAGAATTTTTCTCCTTCTTCGGGAAACTTATGGGGTAATATTAATATATCATAAGTAAATAATCAAAAAACTATATGTGAAAGTTGGAGGGAGTCCCAATGCTCATGAGTACTTCCTACCATTTTCAACATTAGAATCATGCAAACACTTAAAGAACTATAAAAAGAAAAAAAGAAAAAGACGTAAGAAGGCCGTTTCCCAACGACCTTCTTATATTTTCCTTAAAATCCGACAATATATTTGAAACTACTTACACACAATGCTATAATTGTCTTGTATAAATGCATATTGAAGGGAAGGTAACTGACATGAAGAAAAATACCCTGCCGGTTCTTATTATTGTTGGACTAATCGCCATCGTTCTCGTGTTTATAGGTGTGTCTGCTCTTATCGAAAAATATACACCGACGAAGGAACGACAGGATTTAACAGAGTACTATAATATAACAGAAGAAGCACAGGCTGCCATCATTTTGGACAATAATATCTTAGAGGAATACGGATATCTGGTTGACGGACAGCTATATCTTGATTACGGCTTTGTATATGAATATCTGAATTCCCGTTTCTATTGGGATTCCAATGAAAACATTTTGTTGTATACGACTTCATCCGACGTAATCTCTGCAAAGGCGGAGGCTACTACCTATAATATAGGAAAGTCCTCTACCGATTTTGGCAAAGTGATTGTAAAGGCAACCGCAGAATCTGCTCTGATTCATATTGATTTTGTAAAGCAGTATTCCAATATTGCAGTAGAACTCTATGAGACACCAAATCGTCTGGTCATCACAAGTCAATGGACGGATATCTCTGTTGCTAATGCAAAAGATGATGTTGCCGTTCGTACCAAGGGTGGTATCAAGAGTCCAATTCTGTGTGATGTAACAAAAGGAACAACACTTACGGTTCTCGAGGAATTAGATAATTGGACAAAGGTTTGCACAGCCGACGGTATCGTAGGCTATGTAGAATCCAAGAACCTATCCGCTACAACCACACAAACACTTGTAAGCGAATTCACAGAAGAAACCTTTAAACATATTAAAAAGGAGAAATCCATCAATCTTCTCTGGCATCAGGTTGGAAGCGCCAATGCTTCTAAGAACGCAATTGCTTCTGTCCTCACAGAATCCAAGGGAGTAAATGTCATCTCTCCTACATGGTTTAAGATAGCGGATAATGAAGGTAACATCAAGAGTGTTGCAAGTTCCGATTATGTAACCTACTGCCATGACCATGGCGTAGAGGTATGGGGACTTGTTTCCAACTTTGAAGTAGAAGGTGTAGATACTACTTATGTTCTGACGCACACCTCTACCCGACAGAATCTCGTGAATCAGTTAGTTGCTAAAGCGGTTGAATTTAATTTGGACGGTATTAATGTCGACTTCGAATCCATGAATGGTCCAGAGGTCAAAGATGCATACATCCAGTTCCTGCGTGAGCTTTCCTTGAAGCTTCACGCACTTGGTATCAGTCTTTCTACAGACGTGCCGGTTCCAGCGGCATACAATGATTTTTACAGCTATGGTGAGCAGAGCTACTTCGTAGACTACGTAATCATCATGGGCTATGACCAGCATTATAGTCAGGCAAGCGGCGCCGGCTCCGTTGCTTCTCTAGAATGGACAAAGGAAGCCGTTGAAAACATGCTTGAAGAAGGCGTTCCATCTGACCAGATTGTGCTCGGTATGCCATTCTACACCAAGCTGTGGAAACTGACTCCAAAGGAAGAGGAGAACAGTACCGAGATTACTTATGTAATCGCTTTTGAAAATGTCGGAATGGATACCGCAAAGAAGTGGATGAACAACAACGTAACTAACCCAGAGTGGTTAGAGGATTGTGGTCAGTATTATGGCGAGATTTCCAAAAATGGTGTCCTCTACAAAATGTGGTTAGAGGATACCACATCCCTAGAAAAACGCCTTCAGCAGATGAAGGAATATTCTCTCGCTGGTGCAGCCTTCTGGAAATCCGGCTTGGAATGCGATGAAGCATGGGATATAATCATCAAATACATTAACTAACCAAACGTAAATCTTTCATAAAGCAAACAAATTTGGCATAAGATATACCAACTGTACATAACAAAGGTATCTCTTATGCCAAAAATTTTTTATGGGATTCTTATATCCATTATCGCATGCGTGATCTTGTTCTTCGTTTTTGATCCATTTGAGCAGTCCGGCTCTTCCACTGAAGAAAGCATATCAACCGAAGAAGCCTCTACTGAAAAGCAGAAAAATCTGCCACTCATTGTCCTTGATGCCGGACACGGAGGCTTTGACCCAGGCAAAGTAGGTATCAATGACATCTTAGAAAAGGATGTCAACCTCGCCATTGTATTAAAGCTTCAGGCGCTGCTTGAGGAATATGGATTCCCAATCAAGCTTACCCGGGACTCCGATACCATCCTTGGGCCAGCGAACTCTACTTCACCTAAGAAGGATGATATGATTGCCCGCGTGGAAATGGTAAAGGAGCTGAATCCATTTTTAACCGTCAGTATTCATCAAAACAGCTTTACCAGCCCGGATGTAAATGGCCCACAAGTCTTTTTTTATAAAGATTCTCAAGAAAGTGCGACTGCTGCACAGGTCATTCAAAATGCATTGAACCAGTACCTAAATCCACAGAAGCAACGTGTCGCACAGTCCAATACCAATTACTACCTGCTAACAAGAACACCCACACCTACGGTTATCGTAGAATGTGGGTTCCTAAGTAATCCTAATGAAGCTGACCTCCTTGCTACCGATGAATATCAAAGCAAGGTTGCCGAAGCTATATGTATTGGCATTATCTCTTATTACGAGTCTACTGCATCAACTGAGACACCATCTGAATAAAGCCTTCCGCAATGTGATAAAGACGCTTTGTTTGAATTTCTGATTTTTCACCAGTTTCAGATAAAGTGTTTTTTTCAAATTGCCACATAGACAGGTCTGAAACAGATGCAACACGAATATCCATCACTTCCTGACCGTCTACATTTAATCTTTCTGTCAAAACACCAAGATTTTCTGCAAAAAGCTTTCTTGTTTCTTCATCCGTTGTTGCAATCACACCAAAGATTCCCTCTTCCTTTGCTTCAAAGGAAGCCGCCACTTTGCTCATTAATGAGCCACGGAAAAAGATGTCAACCAGACCCTTATTCTCTTTGCCACGTACAATCTTAAGCGATACGCCTGTTACAGAATCGCCTGTTGCTACCGGAATTAAGAAGCTTTCTTCCTTTGCTCTTTCGCCACATAAGAATAACTGCTGGCTCATAAGACGAAGATCTTTTAAATCCTTTACGCTAATGGTCTCGTTTTCCACAATCATGGTCTGCATCACGCGTTCTGCGGTATCTGCTAACTCATCCTGTGCCTGTGCCAGTTCTTCCGGAGCCTGCATTGCTTCTCCAAAGCTCTGAAGCACCTGCTCCTTCATCTGCGCAATCATAGCATGATAGTCTGCACTCTTTCCTTCTGTTGCAAACAACACATCAAATACATTGGATGGGTTTTCTAACAGACGAGCTGCTGCCAATATGTTATTCGCACTGTTTTTCATCTCATATTTTTCAAGGAATGCATATACATCATCCGATGCTTCTAACACCGCATTGTATTCCTGAGCCATCTCGCTATAATACTGCTGCTCTAATGCAACACTCTGCTCTTCCCCAGAAGCTTCCAAAAGTCCCTCTAAGAACTGCTCTGGCGTCATACCTTCCCACTCTTTTAGCTGTGTGAGTCTTTCCGGAGCAATCACATCCATCGCCTCTTTTACGCAATTGCTCTGATAAGAAGCCATAATCTGCTGGTCGATACGAGGTCCCTTTACACTGCCTTGTACACCCGCAAACTCGTCATCTATGGTATAATCCATTGTTTTTCTAGCAGAGCGGGTTGCCGTAAGAAGCTTTCTCATCGTAATCTCGCTTCCTTGATTTATCAGTGCACCAATTGCAGCATCATCTGCTTTTTCCACCTGTGCAATCAAGCGATAGATACCTATATAGCTCTCTCTTTCTTCCTGTGTAATCGCTTTATTCTGCTCTAACTTCCAGAGATATTTGCTGAAACGTTCTTCTTCCTTCGTACCTAGCTCTGCTTGAATATCTTCTACCAGATCATTCAATTCTGAGATTTCCATATCCAGAGGATTCTGACCTCTTCGAATCATCTCCAAGGTTACCGATGGGGTAAGATTGTGAAAGAGCTTCTGCATTTCCATATCTGCATCTTTTATCTGGTTGATATTCTCTACGGTAATTTCCGTCTGATTATATGCCAGAATACGAACCGCTCTCTGGTTAAATGTATTTGCCTCTAAACCTAAATCTTTCAGAATATCATCCACATTGGCAAATGCCTTCTGGATAGAATCACCCATATCGGCTCTTGGTGCTGTCCAAAGTGTTTCATAGCTCTGCATTGCAGCATCCATGCTTGTCTTTAAAGCACTACCTGCATGATGAACATGCTCTAAGGTATCACTTGCAGAATCCAACTGTAATACATAAGCCGGCTGATATTTTAATTCTGCAACATAGCTTGTTGTCGTAGACAGAATCGATACGTTTTCCTGTGAGGCTTCTACACCGGACTGAGATAACAGGTCTTTATAATACTGTTCCTCTAGGCCTTTTAAGTCTTCTACTAATTGCTCTAATGGCTTGGTATCGATTGCCATACCACGCTTGAGCAATGCGTAATTGGCTTCTAATGTCATAGCAAGACGTGTCTCTTCTAACTGTCTCTTTGCAGTTATGAAGGTAATGTCTGTGGTCAGCTCCACACTGATAGACACTTGTGATACTTCTCCACGGCTTGAGATTGCTGTCTGTAGGTTTTCCACAGTAAGTGTTAACTGCTGGTTTACACAGTACGCTACATCTGCATCCTCTGCTGACATAATCGTATCAAACGCTGCCTGTGCCAGATCCATAATAGAAAATCCGTCGATTAACATCGCATCCATCGGACGTTTTCCATCTGCGACTGCTTCCACAATACGATTCAATACATATTCCATGTCAAGATTTTCATCTGTACCATTTGTTAACTGTTCGGATAAGGTATTTAAGCCTTCTAAATATTTCAGATTTGAAGTGGTAAGTGGAATATTTCTTTCGATTAACCACTTACAGCTATTCATGGTATCCTCGGATACCGTAAGTCCCGCATTCTTGATTATCTGGTGCATCTGATTTTCGATTCCAGCAAAATCAATTCCCTGCTGTGGTCTGCTTGGGATTCCACTATGTGCTGCCAGATACAGGTTTTTAATCGTTGGTTCCCAATGGTTCTTCAACAAATATTCTTTGGATGCATCTTCAAGTGGCATCATGGCTTCCGCCGCTGCATATGCCGCGGTTCCTTCCTCAACATTAGCATCTGTTGTTGGAAGGTCTGCACTCTTAAGCGCGTTTGCTACCTGTGTTGCAACTGCACTGCTGCCACATACTTCCTCAAGCTGCTCTACGCTTAGGTCATCTCCATACATAGAGATATCCACGCCGGCTCTCGCCAGCTTTGCTTTGATTTTGTCAGTAACTGTAAGAATTGTGCGGCTATCCATATCCATATTGGAAAAGCCATCCTTACTAAGCTCTTCTAAGTCGTGTGCAGAAGCGGTATTAGATACTACAATCATCTGATTCTTTCTATTTGCAGCAGACATATCCATCTGATTATCAAGCTGGTCGACAACCGTTTCTTCTTCCTGACCGTCTGGCTTCTGATAAACAGCATCTGGCATATAGAAGCTCCCACCTTCTGTCATGCGGTAGGCTTCCTGCGTCTTCTGATACGCAAAAACACCGCCTGTTTTTCCAATTTCTGCAGCCGTGTGTTTTCCAAACTCTATATTATGATTTGTATATTTATCAATGTGTTTTGCCTGATCAATAAACATATAAAACTCCTTAGCCTACGACCTCTGTCGTAAGGTTTGTACCTAACTGTTATATATATCGGCAAAAACTTGATTTTCTAAAGGGATTTTCCCAACAAAAAAGGAACTCTTCCACAAAGCTCTAATCAAATGTAGAAAAGTTCCTCTTATATATTTTTTAATGTGTACAAGGATTTCTAGAATTTAAATACTGCTACACCATATGGAGCAAGCGGGTATGCAAAGGAATAATCTCTTCCGTCGCATTCCTTTTTCTCTGGCTTATAAATCTCTGGTCTGGCTGCATCTGTATTGTTGTATTCCGCAGATTCGCTATTCAAAATCAGCTTGTGCTGTTTGCGTTTTAATACACCGACACGATAATCCTCTCTTGCCATTGGTGTAAAGTTGATTACGAACAACAGATTGTTCTTGCCATCTTTGCTCTTACGCACAAAGCTGAAGATGCTTCTGTCTCTGTCATCTGCGT
>CAYPAM010000002.1:0-30262 GCA_964408715.1 uncultured Lachnobacterium sp. | reverse complement strand
GCAGAAAGCTCTTTCTAGGAATATGTGCGTTTTTCTATCAAACACGGCAGGGGGAAGCAGCGTCAAACTACATCTTCTTTCTAGACATAAAAAAGCTGTTGCGCCACTCTGCAGCAGCTTTCTTCCTTTGCAGGGAATTGCATCGCAGCGTTCGGGTTTTCATATGAATCCTCATCTCTTTGGGCGTATATAAATAAAATTCCTCCCTACCGCCCGCATTTTTGAATTATCACTTGTTTTGTTCTGTAAAAACATGCCCCTTTGGGCGATAGAGGAAAAATCATCTTCCTACGCCCCTCTTCCAGTGAAAGAGGGGGCGTAGGAAAAGAATTTTTTTGTCATCGCCCAGTCGCCAACAATTTCACTCCAAAAGGCCCCCAAAAACAAGACTTTTTTACATAAAACAGGGCGTAGAGAGAATGATCTTTCTCTCTACGCCCATTGTCACATGAATTCCTCATATTGTCACACGAATTCCTCATATTGTCACACCAATTTTGCATGATGTCACATAATTCCCACATGGATCCAACATAAATATCACCAACGCATTTTATGCGCTCTATTTACATCAACCAGAATGCGAGTGCTGCAATTCCGAATACTGCACACAGGAATCCAATTACCACCAGCATTGGTTTGAACATCATCTTGACTGCAGACCAGTATGTCCCCCAAATCTCCTTTGGAGAAGCAGAAGTGCCTTTCTTGGCGAAGTTGAATCCGCCCTGCACTCCCGACATATCCGCAAACGATCTGCCGTCATCAATGTAGGTTATTTTTTCTTTTTTCTTCTTTTCTTTCTTTTCCTCTACTGCCATTTTTACCTCCAAGGACAGAAACCAGACTACTAACATCAGGAGTTCGCGAAGCAAAATCCTGCGCCTGCGACGGGTCGCTAGAAGCGACATATTACCTTACCGGCGCAGTGCGATATATGTCACTGTCATTTGTTAGAACAATTTATTCTTCCAATAAATGACATGCAGCGCAGTGTCCATTGCCGTAATCCTTGTACTCAGGTGTTACTTCCTTACAGATGTCCTTTGCATATGGACAACGTGTATGGAAACGACATCCCTTTGGAGGATTGGCTGGAGAAGGAATATCTCCGCTTAATACAATACGGTTCATCTTTACATCAGGATCTGGATAAGGAATCGCTGAGAATAAAGCCTTGGTATATGGATGAAGTGGGTTCTTGAAGATTTCTTCCTTGCTACCGAATTCCACCATAGAACCAAGATACATAACGCCAATCTTATCGGAGATGAACTTAACTACGGATAAGTCATGCGAGATGAATACATAGGTTAAGTTCATGTCTCTCTGCAACTTCTTAAGCAGATTGATAATCTGTGCCTGAATTGACACGTCAAGCGCGGATACAGGCTCATCACAGATTACAAGCTTAGGATTAACCGAAAGTGCTCTTGCGATACAGATACGCTGTCTCTGTCCGCCTGAAAACTCGTGTGGATATCTCTCGAAATAGTAATCACGAAGACCACATCTATCCATAAGCTCTAATACGTAATTCTTCACTTCTGATTTAGGCACAATATTGTGTACCTCTACCGGTTCTGAAAGAATACCACCAACGGTATCTCTTGGAGGAAGTGATGAATATGGATCCTGGAAAATAATCTGCATCTGCTTACGAATCTCACGCATGTCCTTAGACTTGAGATTTGTAATGTCCTGTCCGTCGAAAATAATCTGTCCACTGGTTGGCTCATGCAGCTTCAAAATAGTTCTACCAAGTGTGGTCTTACCACAGCCAGACTCACCTACGATACCGAGGGTCTCACCTGGTTTCAGCTTGAAAGAAACATTGTCTACTGCAATAAGCTCAGAGGTTACTTTTCCGGTAATTGTCTTCTTAAGTGGAAAGCACTTACGGATATTGCGAACCTCAAGGATTGCTTCTGGGTCAAATGGTGTATCTTGTGCAATTATCTGTTCATTAGCCATTTTTCTGACCCTCTTCGTACAAGTGGCAGGATACAAAGTGTGTTGGGCTTACCTGAATCATCTTTGGATAGTCGCCAGAGCACTTACCTGTGCACATTGCACATCTTTCTTTGAAATAGCAGTAGTTTGGCATATTTACAGGGTTTGGAACGTTACCCGGAATGTTGTACAGCTCGTCGCTGTCAGAATCCAAGGTTGGTTTTGACTTCTGTAAGCCAATTGTGTATGGGTGCAGTGGATTGTGGAAAATCTCTTCTACTGTACCTTTTTCGATAACACGACCAGCGTACATAACTACCACGTAGTCTGCCATCTCAGCGATGATACCGAGGTCATGTGTGATTAACATAATAGAGCCATCAATCTTGTCCTTCAAATCACGAAGGAGGTCTAATATCTGTGCCTGAATCGTTACGTCAAGCGCTGTTGTAGGCTCATCGGCAATGATAAGTCTTGGGTCGCTGGCAAGAGCCATAGCAATCATAACTCGCTGACGCATACCACCGGATAATTCGTGTGGGAATGCACCATACACACGTTCCGGCATAGCTATACCAACGAGGTTCAACATCTCGAGGGATTTTGCTTTTGCCTCCTCCTTAGTTGCCTTCTCGTTGTTGATGAAGGTTACCTCATCTAACTGCTCTCCGATGGTGAAGATTGGATTTAAAGAAGTCATTGGCTCCTGAAAAATCATTGCAATCTCGCTACCACGGATTTTATGAATATCTCTCATTGGCATCTTTGCGATGTCAAATGTCTTTTCTTTCGCTTTGAAACGAATTTCACCAGAATAAATCTGTCCGGTTGGTCCCTGAATCAGACGCATAACAGACATACTGGTTACTGATTTACCACATCCGGATTCACCTACGATACCAACTGTGGCATGTTGTGGAATATCAAGGGATACGCCATTAACCGCTTTTACAACGCCCTGCTCTGTAAAGAAATAGGTGTGAAGCTGGTCAATCTCAAGGATATTGTCTTCACTATGCATCTCTGTCAGATATTCAGACTCATCTGCTTTACGGTTTTTATAGGCCTCAAGACGTTTCATTACCTTAGCATTTTCCTTAGCAATGGCACGTACTTCTTTTCCTGAAAGATAATTCCCACCGGATTTCTTCTTATCAAATATACTCATTGCTTATCTCCTTGCTTTCGGGTCAAGAGCATCTCTAAGACCGTCGCCTACGAAGTTGAAGCCAAGTACCGCAATAACGATACATACGCCGGCTGGAACCCATACGTTTAAGTGGTTCTGAAGGATGTCCTGATTTGTGGAAATAATGTTAATCATAGTTCCCCATGCAGCGTAAGGTGCCTTTACACCAAGATTTAAGTATGACAGTGTTGCTTCATAAAGAATCATACTACCAAGACTCAAACTCATCTGCACGATTAACTGTGGCATAACATTAGGTACTAAGTGTTTGAAAATCTTTCTTGATGTAGAATATCCCATCGCTTCTGCTGCTACCATATATTCCTGCTCACGAAGTGAAAGAATCTGTCCACGTACCAAACGTGCTGTACCCGGCCAAGAGATAAAGGTCAGGTAAGTCATTAACAGATAGATACGGTATTTTGCATCGATGTCAGAAGCATCCAAAATTGTACTGATAATTAACAAAATTGGAATGCCCGGTAAACACATAAGCACGTCGCAGATACGCATGATTACGTTATCCACCCATCCACCGAAGAACCCGGAAATACCACCAAGGATAACGCCGAATAATGTAATGAGGGCAACTGCCAAAAAGCTTACAGTCAGGGAAATTCTTCCACCATACATAAGTCTTACAAAAATATCATAGCCTTCGTTATCCGTTCCTAAGATATGCTCTTTTGAAGGAGAGGCTAAGAAATTATCTTTTAAAGATTTCTCTGTTGTCTGTCTAAGTGTATATTCTACACCGTTTACTGTATAGGTGGTTGTAGAAACAGCATATTCTGTCTTACCACTTTCGTCCAATTCGATTTCACCCCATTTGGTGTCATCGGAAAGGTCAGAAGTGGTATCCGCTACAAATAATGGTCCAACAAAGCTAAACAGGAAAAGACCGATTACCATTACCAAACCGAGAATACTTAATTTGGAGCGGAAAAATCTACGAACTACCATCATAGTAGGAGACATTAAGCGCACATTTTTATCAAGGGGTACTTCTGTATCTTCTACAGCTTCGCTACCCAGCTTGCTTGTATTTTCTTCCATGGCTGCCTCCTTACTCTAATTTTACTCTAGGGTCTACAATACCGTACATAAGGTCGGCAAGCAGAACACCCAAAACACTAAGCAATGCTAAGAACATGTTGTATCCCATAATAAATGGAATATCACCACGGTTCATGGCATCTAACGCAATATTACCAATACCAGGCAAGTCAAATACCTGCTCTGTGATAATCGCACCTGAGAACAGGGATGGAAGCAAACCTGCCAATGAGGTTACCAATGGAATCAAGGTATTACGGAAAGCATGCTTGTTAATAACAACACTCTCCTTACATCCCTTCGCACGTGCGGTACGGATGTAGTCTGAATTCATAACTTCCAACATATTGGTTCTTGTCATTCTCATACGTGCACCAATACTTAAGATAACGATGGTGAGAATCGGAATAAAGCAATGTCTTGCATAATCCCAAAGAAGCTCAATGCCTGTATAGGATGCAGTTGCATCTATAAGGCCCGAAGCCGGGAACCATCCCAGCTTCAAAGCCAAAAAGTTCTTCAACATGTTACCAAAGAAAAATGATGGTAAAGAAATACCAATCATAACAAAAATTGTTACGACATAATCACGTATGCTGTACTGATGAGTTGCAGCCGTAATTCCAAGAGGGATTGCAATCATGAATTCGAAAATGGTTGCAATCAAGGAAATTGCAAAAGAAATTCCCATATGCTGGAAAATTACATCTGCTACAGGAATGCCGTATACAAAGCTTGTACCAAGGTCAAAACGACATAAAGCAGCAAGCCAGCTTACATATCCTGATAAAATTCCCAAAAAACTATCGTCGCCAAGTCCATACATCTTGTACATCGCATCTACAGTTTCCTGACTTACTGTTGCACCACCCTGATTGATGGCGTTGATTTTATCCTGAATAAAATCAACGGGCATCAAACGAATCAGGAAATAAATAATCATAGATACGCCCAAAAGAATGAACAACGACATTGCCAATCTTTTTAAAACATATTTAAACATAGGTCACTCCGCTTATTAATCAGCAAACTCAATTTCCCAAATACGATCTAATGGTGATGAGTATGGGTTTACTTCTGTTGGTAAACTACTTGAATCAATTACCTTTGAGTTGTAAGCGTATAAAACACTTCTCTGGTATACTGGAAGTTCGATTGCAAGATCAAGAATCTGTTCCATTGCCTGCTGATACAGGTCAGAACGAACTGCCTGATCATTTGTTTCACGAGCATCATCAATTAATTCACTCAGTTCATCTAAGATCTTTAATTCTTCGCTTGTTCCGCTAGTCTTTAAGTAGTTATAACCCCAAGCAAGTGTACTTGTTGCTGTAGAGTCCTTGTGGTATACCTGGTAAAGGTCTGGGTCAAGTGCTGAAGACCAAGCTGCTGCCCATACTTCAAGAGAACCAGTATTAATCTTGGTAAGTGCCTGTGTATCACATACAACTTCTACATCCCATCCAAGTTCATTTAAGAGAGCTGCTGCATCTCTGAATACCTTGTAGGTCGGATGATCCTGCAGTGATGAACCAGCGATTGTAAATGTGATAGATAATGCGCTATCTCCTGCTGCAACGCCAGCTTCCTTCATGTATTTCTCGATATTTGCTGTTGCAATATCGTCGCTCCATGTTCCAATCTGTGGATATTCATATCCATTATCTGTTGCGTCAGCGCCGTCTGGGTAAGCCCAGCTTACTTTTGACATTGGCCAGTAAATCTGTGAGGCAGTACCTGCACGATAGTAGTCAAGTGCTAATGAAGTGTTCATAGCACACATAATTGCTTTACGAAGGTTGATATCTGTTACTTTTGATGCGTTGATACCAACATAACCATAACCGAGCTGGTCAGTTGTGATTGTAAGCATGCCCTTTGATTTTAAGCCTTCTAATGTTTCATAGTTTGCTGTTGTAAGCGCTGGTGTGATGTAATGTACTGTACCACTCTCTAATGCAGCGATTGCGTTGTTAGAGCTTACTACCTGGTAACGTACTTTTGCAATCTTAGCGTTTTCAATGCCTTCACCAACTGTTGTAAAGTTTTCGTTAGCCTTGAAATATACTACGTTGTCTGTATAGAAGCTTGATTCTGATGGGCTGTCGCTATTCGAAGAATCTGTTGCCTTGTATGAACCAGCACCCATAGGAATCTTGATGTTTCTTGTTGACTGAATGATTTCTGTCATGAATTCATAGCTTGCGAATTCAACACCAAATTTGTTGTTTGCAATATCAACACCTACAGAGCTGCCTTCACCATAGTAGTGCTGTGGAGCAACTGTAATAGCAAAGTTCCAGATAGCCTTAGGGTCGATACCATCAATTGTAATCTGTAATACATCGTATTCATTTTCGTTTGTTACTGTACCATCTGCATTATGACCAGATGCGATTGTGTAATCTGTGCCATTTACTGTGATGGTTGTACCTGCTGCCTCTGTATGTCCAAGTGAAACAATACCTGAGATGCTTTCTACTGCAAGAGAGCCGTCGTCTGCAACGTTTTCATGAAGAATAACTTCTTTTGCTTTTGCAGTATATTCTGTTGTTAATGTTGAGCCTGTTGCCCAGTATAATAAAACAATGTCTAATTCTCTAGCAATTGTATCGTTGTATACGTAATCAATTGCTGCTTCTTTGGTTGTGATAGAATCTGGATACTGTTTTGTTAAGCTTTCGATTGTTGTACGGTCAACCTTGCCGTCTGAACCTTCTGCGTACTTAACTTCTACATAACCTTCTGTATACATGAAGCAGAATACTTCATCCTTGAACTCTTCATGTGTATCATATGGAGCATCTGTGTAAGATTCCTGTGCACTTACATAGTCAGTTCCTAACTCTTCTCTGAAAAGCTCTAATGCATATTCATAATCTGCTAAGAGATTTGCATTGGTTACTTCAGAAGCAGTATTAGAGATTGCTGATTTGTAACCAGAGCTTAAGCTGTGAGCAAGAATAGCTGCCTTCATAGCATCGTAGCCAACTTCCTTTGTAGCAGAAGCCTTAAGCTGTGATGTGAAAAGGTTGATAAGCTCATATTTTCTTGATTCTGCTCTAGAAGCAGCCTGGCTTGCAATCTGATCATCATTGCTGTTGTTACCAGATGTTACAGTCTGTGTTCTGTATTCAGAAAGACCAAGAATATCTGTTGAGTAAAGTGTGTTAGAGCCAGTGTAAACTGGGTCAAGGTATACATAATAATTGAATAATACGTCTTCCATTGTTAATGGTTCGCCGTCTGAGAATTTGATACCATTCTTCAATACGAATCTGTATGTTACAGTTCCGTCTGCATTTTCTGTAATATCATAATCCTTTGTTACTACTGCTTCATTGTCGCCATAAGCAACCTGAACGCTACTATTTTCATACTTAGAGCCAAGCATACCAATCTGGGTCATACCAACGATTGTTCCGTCTGCTGCTGCTGTGTAGAAAAATGGATTGAACAGACCATCTAACTGATCTGTCATAATTACAAGCGCATCTTTCTTTGCAGTGCTTCCGCAACCAGCTAAGCAAGATGCAGCCATTGCTACGCTTAATACTAAGCATAAAGCCTTTGACCAAATCTTTTTCTTCATTTTTTTACTCCTTTTCTTATTGTGTAATCATGTCCACTGTTACTTCATTTCCGTTCACAGTAATCTGTACCTGTTCAGGCTTATCGCCTGTTGCTTCACATGTAATCTCTGCATTTGGAATCATATCGGCATTACCCATACCGCAAAGTAAACCAATGGTATAATCATCGACACCAAAATAGCAACCAGAATCAATCTTTAAGGTGCTTCCAACAATCTGAATATTGGAGAGTGTTGCCGCATCTGCGATTGTTCCTGCAAAAAGACCATAACTTGTACCAGCCACACGGGTACCTGACTGAATCGTAAATGTAACATTTTCAAATGTCACATCTGTAATGCTTGCGCCTTCGGTAATGTTACCGAAAAGACCCGCATTCGTCTTAGAGTTATTGGTCTGTATTACCTCAATGTTCTTCATGGTATGTCCGTTACCTTTGATGGTTCCGGTAAAGTTACCATACATCAGTGAGGTTGGCCAGATTGCATCTGCAAAATCAAGATCCGCATGAATCTCGTAGCTGCCGTTTACGCTGGCATTATCCACAAACTGGTCTACGTTGTAAATGTGATACCATTCACCCTCTATCATATCTACATAGAGCTTCATGGTAGAATCCTTTGCACCGCCATTATTATAATCAACGACACCTGAATGAACCAGGGTCTCTGTTGTAATCGCCTGTGTTCCTTCTTCGTCGAGATATGCACCGTTAAATGTATATCCACTCTTCTTTGGGAAGTTGTACATCTCAATTGCGCCTGTCTCTTCATCCCATACCGGAACCTTAATCTCAGTTACCAGAGTTGGGTCAAACACATAGCTGCCAATCAATTCGCCGTCGCCCAAAGCGTAAAATTCGATTTCAAACATTGGAACCCATGCCGCATATAATGTCATCACCGGTTCCTCTGATGTGTATGTTTTGCTTGCATCTACTTCTAACAAGCCATTTTCAAAATCCCACTTATTGCCATAGACATAAATTGTATTGCCTGCGTCATCTAGTGTTTCAGTACGTTCTGAGTACCAGCCTACCAGAAAATATCCATTGTTAACCGCGGTAAATGCATCTGTTCCTCTTTCGGAATTATCTGGAGAAATCAAGGCGATTTCTACATTGCCGCTGCCATTAACTGCCATATCAGAGATATTATAGGAATCTACGATTACTGATGTATTCGTAGTAAAGATTCCGCCGTTAGCGTCGTATTTGACGCTAACGGTATAATTCTCAGAATCATTTGTCTCATATGGTGATGGGTCTTGAGAGCATCCTGTAAACAGCCCTACAATACCTACTGTCAATAAAGCGAGTACAATTGCTTTAAATTTCATCTTTTTCCACCTCTGTAGCCTCAGCTACTTCATCCACTTCCGTCTCTTCGACTTCCGTTTCTGTCTCAACCATCTCGTAGAATTCAACTTCTACTTCGTCTGATTCATCACTTGTCATGTCTTCGAGCTTGCCTTTTGCTTTGCCATAAACCTTAGATGAATTTCTAAACTTCACTACTACTACTGTTGCACCGCATACGATTGCAGCAACAAGAATAATAATAAGTAATCCCAAGAAATCAATCTCAAGCTCTGGAGCCACAACATCTGTTACAGCCTCGTCTGTTGGAGCAAGTGCAGCAATACGCTGTTCTGCTGTAATAAGGTCTGCATAGTTTGTTACAAGTGCCTGCTGTTCTGTTGTAGCAATCTTATCATAAGCCGCACGTGCTGCTTCAACGATTGCCTTATCCTCGTAAGCAACCTTACTTGGAATTGCCTTGATTGCCTTAATTGCAGCCATTGTAATATTGTCTGGAGCAGTCGGACCATCGATTACAAGATCGAAGTACTGATCCATAACAAATGTGTCATAGCCCTGTCCATTTACCGGTCTTACTAATAACAGCTTGTCCTCTACATAACCTACGTAATCAACGAAGTTTGCTCCGTAGTATACGTTCGAGTAGATACCGCCTGTTACGTTCCACATATAATATGGAATTAATTCCATACCAATAATCGGAACTTCATTGCCATCATAATCTATGTATGTACCATAATCACCAACACCTGGGATATGTGTATAGCTCTCATAATATGATGCATCAAATTCTTCTTCCAGTACTGGTGCGTTGTAGCTTGTAAATACTACGGTCGTCAACGCATCACAGTCATAGAACGCCTTGTGTCCAATTGCTTCTACTGTATTTGGAAGAGTAATCATTTCGACATCTGCTCCTGCAAAAGCCATAGAAGTAATACGTACCGTATCTTCTGCTACTTGTGCATTTTCTGCATTTAATCCTGTGTATACGATAAGCTCCCAGCCATTTGGTACCTTGGAATACAGAGAACCGTCTACAACCTTAACTGTTGAGCTGATATCATAGCTTGTCAATACAGTTTCCAGTTCGATTCCGTTGATTTCTGTAGTACCCATTGTTGTAAATGGAGCAAGTACACACATTGCGAATGGATTGTCTCCAAGAGTTTCAAGGTTATCACCTAAAACAACTGTAAATGGAGTAGCCTCACCCTTGATAAATGCCTGTGTACCAATTGTCTCGGCAGCACTAAGGTCTGCATGTACAATTGCCGTATAACCAAATGCCCAGTCACCAACATGCTCTACTGCTGCAAGGTTACCAACCTCTGCAAGGCTTTCTGCATAAGCAAATGCGCCTTCGGCAAGGTCAGTTCCTTCTGGATTTAAGGTTAACTCTGACAGATTTACATTCATTACGAATGCGTACTTTCCTACGCTTTCTGCAGCAGATAAATCCGCTTTTACAACGCCTGCTTCCATGAATGCATAGTCGCCAACGGTTGTAATCTTTTCAAGGTTGATGTTTGCCAAGCTTTCGCAGCCAGCGAATGTATATTCCAAAATCTCTGTAATTGCTTCGCCAAGTTTTACATCTGTTAAATCTCTACAATAAGCAAATGCATAAGAGCCAATGCTTGTTGTAGCAGATAAGTCGATGTTTTCGAGTACTGGCGAATAGTATGTATATAAATAATATCCGTCAGCACTTACGCCTGCATAAGCCATGCTATCATCAATACATACGTTATATACGTCACCTGAGAATGCATAATCGCCAATTGAAACAACCTTTGATAAATCAATATTCTTCAGGGCTTTACAGTTGTAGAATGCCATCTTATCGATGATTGCATTTTCACCTAATGTAACTGTCTCAAGGCTTGCCGCACAGGTAAATGCCATCTCGCCGATTGTTACATTGTTGCCAATGGTAACATTCTGTAATGCTGTCTCGAAATCATAGTAGAAGTACTTCTCGCCATTTTCGTTGTAGCTCTTAATTGTGAAGCACTCATCCTTGTTTGTACCAAATGCATATTTGCCAAGTGTTACATTATCGCCAACTACTACAGTAGTAAGCTTTGAACATTCACTAAATACGCCTTCTGCAACAACCATGTTGTCCGGAACTGTTACAGATGTAATGCTGGTATATGCAAACGCATACTTACCAATCTGTGTATCTACTGTAAATGTCGGAAGCTCGGTAATACCAGCTTCAAAGAATGCGTAATCGCCAATCTTGGTCAAAGCACCAAGTGTTACAGTTTCCAGATACTTGTTAGAAGCAAATGCATATGCACCAACTTCTGTTACGTTGTTCAATACAATAGAAGTAATCTTTGTATTATGTGAAAAAGCGCCGTCTGCTACCGTTGTAACAGCAAGTCCACTAATATTTGCAGTTGTAAATTCGCCTGTTACTGTAGGAGCTACTGCCACAAGCTGTTTACCATCTGTAGAAATGATATAGTTTGCTGTCTGCACCTTATATGCTTTGTTGCCTTCTTTGATTACGAAGTTTGCAACCTTAGTATCTCTGAATGCGAATTCTCCGATGTCATTTACATCAGCACCGATGGTAACTGTTTCAAGGCTATCACATTCATAGAACATTCCTTCCGGAAGTACGGAAGCGTTTACATAGAATTCCGTCAGTGACTTACATCCTGTAAATGCATATGTACCGTATTTTACCTTAGATGCTGTGATTGTTACATCCTTTAAGTTCTTACATCCTGCGAACGCATAAGAACCAATTGAGATTAATGAATCACTTGTTACAATACCTTCTAAGCTTGTATTTCCTGCAAATGCATAATCAGAAATTATACATACAGAAGACAAATCAATTGTTCCACTTAAGTTACAATTTTCAAATGCATTCTGGTTAATAATCTTTAAGTTGTTTTCACTACTGAAGGTAATCTTCTTTAGTGATGAACATCCATAGAATGCACCATATTCAATCGCTTCTAATGTAGAAGGAAGTACAACCTCCTCTAATGCAGTAAGGTTTGCAAAGGCATACGCACCGATGGATTTTACACCTTCCGGAATAACTACCTTAGTAATTGTGCTATCACCGATAAACCACTGCTTGGTTGCTTCTGCATCATCAAATGCCAGCTCTGCTTCTGTCTTTGCTACATATTCGTAGTTTGAGAACGCGAAGTTTCCGATTGATGTCAGATGAAGGTCTGTTGGAATGGTTACCAAACCGCCATTACCATAGTAGTGTGTCAGGCTTGCGCCAGAGGTTACATATGGGTCCTTTACTTCTACAGATACGGTCTGTGAGTAATAGGTGCTCTTGCCATCCTGAAGAACCTTTACCGTTACAGAAGCAAAACCTTCCGCAACCGCAGTTACAAGTCCTGAGCTATCCACCTTCACGATTGACTCGTTGCTTGATTCAAACTCTACTGTCGTATCATTTGGGAAGTATGCATCCAAATCATACTGTAGGTATACCCCTTCGGATGGATACATAGATAAGGAATAATTGCCCTCGAAGAAGTTATTGCTTCCTGTATCACCGAGGTCCTTATCATTGCTGTCTAACATATAGTAGGCCTTGTTCGTATAGAAGCCTGTCAGTGTAAACACATCTGCTACCGGCTTGTCATAACGATTGTAGCCTTCTTCGTTTTCATCTAAAACTGTTACATTAAATGTAAAGCTTTCATTTGTTGCCGGGTCCTGAACACGGATAATTGCTTTTCCGCTTGATACCGCAACAAGCTTGTCATTTACTACGCGAACAACGCTTGGTTTTGATGAAGCAAACTCTAATAATTCGCCCCACTCTGTTACCGGACTTACAATTGGTGCAATTGAATATACTTCATTCGGGCTAAGAGTAAGTCCTTCCTCTAGGCCATCGAAGTAGAAGCTTTCGTACTCATCCGGTAAACCGATTTCGTATGTTGCATAGTTCAATGCATAATCATAAAGAGTTAATACGAATGAGTTGCCATTCATAGCATTCTCTTTAATATCGTAGATATAATCTGTTAATTCGTATTTTACAGTTGTAACACCGTTACGTTCTGAATAGATAGGTGTCATATGCTGTTCGAAGAGTACGATTTCTGGTGTTTCGTTACCATTCTCGTCTGTACCCAGCGTAACATAACCGAACTGTGAAGCCATTGCATAATGGTTATCATAGATATTGACCTCTGCGTAGAGACGGTTCTTGCCTAATGTCTTATCATATTCATAATAGAAGTTAACGTCTGTTACAGTTGGTGCCTCAAAGTCAATTGTGATTGGGAACTCAAATGTGTTCTTTTCATTGGTTGATGCACCACCATCTGCGTCATAATCCAGATAACCTTCCAAAAGAACGGTCAACTGTGTATTATTGGCAAAATTGTAATCTAATGTATCGAATTCTATCTCAACGTTTGCCGGATAGATGGAACCACCATCACCATAGGATTTACGTACATCGGTGTCTGTTGTCTCAAATACAACCTCACCTGTTGCATCATTTGTAATGGTTACATCAATCTTAGCCGCATTTCGAAGCAAACCTGCCCATACATATCTTAAGGAATGGATCGTTCCCTCCTGATTTGACAGGGAGATGTATTCTCTGTTTGCAGCGATTGACATATCATCCTCATCCTGAATGAAGTAATATGTACCAAGGTAGCTTACATAATCTTCGCTCACACCACCGATTGGGCGTGTTGCATATGCGTCAGCTTTTGTCTTGTCTTCATCTGAGATACCATCGTCTAATTCGTCTGGGTTTGTCTCATAGTAATCTAAGTCGAATAATGGAGCTACTGTCCAATCGCCATAGTATGCAAGGTAAGGAACGCTTAAGTCAACGTCTGTTCCTTTTTCTGCTTCTAATGTTACAAAGCCTTCTACATACATACCGTTTTCAAAGGATTCGTCTAAGTATGCTTTGTCACTGTCACTAAGTGTGATTGTCATAGTAACATCTGCTGCTTCCCCAGCTGCAACCGTAAGCTTGCTTCCGCTTAACTTGCCGCCTTCTACAGATGTAATCTCAACCTTTGCACCATCCAGGATGTATGCTTCCTCTGTAACAGTTGTTTCCCCGGCGTTTGTCTTTGTTTCACTAACACCTTCTGTCATAACGTAAGCGCCAAGCTTGTAGGTCAGGCTGCTATCACCGAAGTTGTTTACTGTGAAGCTAAGTACATATACACCAGTTTTCTCTTTGTCATCGCCAAGCTCAATCTTGGTCTTATCCATTACCGCACCGGTTTCGTCCTTAGTGGTAATGTAACCAGTTGTTTCCAATGCACTGTAAAGGTTTGCAAGACCTGCACCCTGCTTACGAACTGCATATGGTAAACCGTTTGTATTCAGTGCAATGTCTGCTGTAGACATCAATAACTGATAGATAAATGCTGTTACAGCTACATTGTCATTTGCGATTTCCGGGAAGTTCTCTGTCACATACTGTCTTAAGAGAACTACAAGGCCTGCAAGGTTTGGACAAGCCATGGAAGTACCTGACAGACGCTCATAAGAACCGCCGGTTACAGCAGAAAGAATATTTCCGCCGTGTGCAGTAATTTCAGGCTTAATCTTTAAGTCTGGAGTTGGTCCCCATGATGAGAAGTCTGAGATGAATGGACCGGAAGACTGTGACTTGCTAATCTTAATCTTGCCACCGCCCTGCGCTACTAACATCTCGCCATCATCCTGTGAAACAGAACATACTGCAATTGTTGCGTTACCAACGTTCATTTTGATATCACCGGATACGTTGTTGTAAATGATGATACCTGCAGCTCCCTGCTGCTGTGCAATGATTGCTTTTTCTTCGAAGGTGTTATCACCACGACGAACAAGCACAATCTTGCCTGCTACATCCAGACCTGTATAGTCGGCTGTACGACCAACACCTGGAATAACTACGTATTCAAATTCTTTTTCCTTCTCTTCTCCAAGCAGGGTCTCTACGAAATTGTTTTCTTCAGCACCTGCATTGTTGGATTCAATGAAGTAGATAATTGTATCATTATATAACAGGTAAGGTGTCTTAGTACCACTAATTGATGCTACTGACATAACACCTTCGTATGTACCAGGAGAACCTACTGTACCAGTATCTGGGTTAGAAGTTAAACCTAAGTTACCGTTTGCCTCTGAGCCATAAGCTGAGCTGTAGCTGTTAGATGCAGCAACGATTACACTGATACCTGCTGCTCTGATTTTGTCATATACACCATTCAATACTTCTTCGTCAGACTCACGGCTGAAACCGCAGGCTGTACCAAGCGACATGTTGATTACATCTACGCCAAGGATTACACAGTCCTCAAGCGCTGACAAAATCCATGATGCGCGAGCAGTATCCATAATGTCAGAGAAAATCTTCATAGATACTAACTGTGCATTTGGTGCTACACCTGTGATAGTATCATCCTTACCAACGATAACACCGGATACATGTGTACCATGGTTGTTATGTGTAGAATATGGATCTGCGTCTTCATCCGCATAGTCGAATCCGAATGGAATCTTTTCATTAATATATACATCATCAACAGTAAGACCATCTACTAATTCGCTCGCTACCGTCTCCCCTAATACTGCAGCCACGTCTGAGTATGTAAGTCCAAGATTGGTTGATGTAAAGTTATTTACGGAAAATGCTGAGTGATTTGCATCAATACCTGTATCAAGTACAGCTACTACCATTCCGGTTCCGTCGTAACCAGAAGCCGCTGTGTCAAAAATACCTGTATCCTCGTAGATGCTGACAGAGTTCTCTACAAGCTCTGTTACAGCAGCTTCGTATTCCTCACAAACGATTGCTGTTGCGCCATCGCCAAGGTGTGAGCAGGTTGTTGCAAAATCGCCCGCCTTGATAATAATCTCAAAACCACTGAGTACCGTGTTGTAATCATCACCAAGTGAATACTCGATACCTTCCTCATCAAGTTCTTTCAAAATTGCAGTCTTCTGAGCTTCAATCTCTGCTGTAATCTCCGCCGCGTCATCACTGTATAATGCATAGTCCTTGAAACTCATTGTTTTATCAGTTCCTTCATATGCATCCATGATTGTGATAACATCCAACGAAATGATAACAGAAATCTCCTGATCGTCTTTCACGTTTTCAGGAAGCTGGAACATTACAGAATTATCAAAAAACTGTGAAATGTCTCCTGTTGAAAGCACATTCTCGAGCTTCTCAATAAAAGAAGCGTCGTATTCTGATTCGGATGCATATGTTTCAACCGCATTTACGGGAACCGATTGTAACAACATACCGAACATAAGAAGAAATGCTAAAAATCTTTTCATTTTGTGTTACCTCTTTCTCTCATAGTACCTATTCCATTATTGCAAATGCACATAGTGAGACACTATGCACACAGTACACTATATAATATCGTATATTTCCATTATTTGCAAGCAAATCCATAATATCTTGTCATATTTTCCATAATAATAAATTATAGAAATTTACTTTCTCTATTTCATGTGTTATACTTAGGTGCAAATTAAATATTCTACGGAGGTTACATATGACAAATGAAGCTAAGATACGTGTTCTTCGTATTTACAGTATTCTCCTCGGCATTGTAATCGTTATCGCAGGACTGTGTCTTATGGCAGGCTGCCTTAGCATCTACAATTCCGGTGATCATCCATACTCCCGAGAGATTGTTGCGGAGGTCTTCTCCAAGATTGCTATTCCAATATATCTGTGTCTTATCATGATAATCCTTGGATTCGTGCTCTCCCTGCTTTTATCTCCTGAGAAAAAGACCCCAGTAACCAAGAAAGCACGCGTAGATAGAGATACCGAAATCTCTGAAGCAGACCTTGCAAAACGCAAGAAGCTTAACATCAGCAGATACGTACTCCTCGCTATCAGCGTATGCTTTATCGTATACGGACTTGCAACAGGCGGTGTCGCTGATGTCATTGCAAAAGCAATCAACATCTGCACTGAATGTATTGGATTGGGGTGATTGGCATGAAGAAAGTATTACAGAAGATCAAGGGCCTGATGCCATCCAAGAGAAAGCTTATACAGCTCTACTTCGCGTTACTCTATAATGCGAACCTCAAGGGCTTCGTGTCAGGCAGTATTTACAAGGGCAACTCCAAAGCTATCTGTGTTCCGGGAATGAACTGTTATTCCTGCCCGGGCGCGGTTGGTTCTTGTCCACTCGGTTCCTTGCAGGGATCCTTTAGTGCTGGTCACAGCACATTCTTCTATGTAGGCGGTATCATACTTCTCTACTGCCTCATGTTTGGTAGATTGATATGCGGATGGCTGTGTCCATTCGGTCTTATTCAGGAGCTTTTATACAAAATCAAAACTCCTAAAATGAAAAAGAGCAAAGTAACAAGAATCCTATCCTATCTCAAATATGTGATATTGGTTGTGTTCGTATTCATCATTCCTATATGCTATGCATTTAAGGATACCCCACTTCCGGGATTCTGTAAGTTCATCTGTCCTGCCGGAACACTTGAAGGCGGACTTGGATTATTATCAAACGCAGTGAATGCAAGCTACTTCTCCATGCTTGGACCAATCTTCACCTGGAAGTTCCTCGTGATGGTCAGCATCATCGTAGCAAGCGTGTTCATTTTCCGCGTATTTTGTCGTTTCATCTGCCCATTGGGCGCTATATACGGATTGTTCAACCGCATCTCCATCTTCGGAGTAAAGGTAGACAATTCCAAATGTATCAACTGTGACCTGTGCACCAAGAACTGTAAGCTTGATGTCAAAAAGGTTGGTGATCAGGAATGTATCAGTTGTGGCGAATGTATGAATGTATGTCCTACAGACGCCATTAAATGGAAGGGACTTATCCGCAAGGATAACGGCGCTGACACTACTGCTGACGGAACCGTGGGCGCAGGTGCTTTGTCCGAGAAAAACAAGAAGGCTCGCACCATAACTCGTGCCATTTCCACAATCCTTATGATTGCCCTTCTTGTCGGAGCTATCGCTTATTACTGGAATTCCGCTCCTGATTATGTCAAGCCAGAAGTCGGAAGTGAAGTTGGCGATTCATGTTACAGCTATGATTTAACACTTGTTGATGAAACGGGTATCCTGACCGACACCCTCAATCCTACCACAACCGGTAAGATTACCATCATCAACTTCTGGGGAACATGGTGTGGCCCTTGTGTCAAGGAGCTACCATACTTCGACCAGATTGCTACCGATTATGCAGACGATGTCGTAGTTATCGCCGTTCACACAGCCACCGTTGTAGAGACGGAACCGGGCTACATCGCAGAGCATTATCCAGATTCCAACATCTACTTTGCAAAGGATGATGGCGAAGGCTTCTACGGAACCTTCTACACCGCATTAGGCGGAAGGGATACTTATCCATATACTGTTATCCTTGACGAAAATGGAGTCATCGTAAAAATCTTCGTAAACTCGGTGGAATATGAGGATTTACAGGAAGTTGTTGAAGAGGAATTGAATAACTAAAATGCACAATTGGCGTGCATCAAAAAAGAAGCTCGAGTCTAAACTCGAGCTTCTTCGTTATAAATCATTTCAGTTTTATAGCCTTGTGATTATACTTCTGCACTTCATAGTCAATTCGATTCGCAAAATCATTGTGTAGTTAGCTCCTAAATTGTTCTAGCTCAGTCTCTGACAATTCCGTAATCTTACAATTCTTTGATTTTGCATAATTTGAAACTTCCCTCACCTTGTACCCCAGCTTAGGTCTTTCTTCATAAGGATTATTATTTGAAATATATTCTTTAACTAATTGCCTTTTAGATTTCTTCTCCAAAGTCTTCATAATTATATTCCTCCGTAATCCTACTCATATTTGCTTCATCCATTGCCTCTGCATACACAAATCCATCATATCCATATTCCTTGGATTTATTCCCCGCGATTGCAAACAAATGTCCACCAACACCAATATACTTCTTCTTACCATACTCCCAAACATTATTATCTGGCGAAACACATGCCCAATGAATATGCACCGCACATGCATCAGTATCATTTTCAATCGCTATCAATCCTTGAATATCCATTGTTCCCTTTATTACTAATGCATATACCTCTACACAACTTGGAAATCTTGACCAACTCACATACCACCCTGTCCTAGAATTAAATTTATCCAGAAACGATTTGCGCCTCAGTCGTACAACTTCTGTTTCTACAACATCTCCAGTTTCTACACACTTTAAACATGGCATTAGTTCATCAATTGTAAATGGTATCATCTTTCGTTCCTTCCTTTACATTATATTCTTTTCTTCCGTGCTTTGCAATAAAATTACAATGGCACGAAATCCACCCGCTATTCAATTGTACCTATACTTGGGATTATGTGGCGATTCGCCAGAACCAAGCAGAAAAGATTAATCTTTATTGATATTAATATCGATGCAATTACTTTACACGTTGCGACAAGCAATTGCAAGATGGCAAGTTGCACAAAAACGCCAAAAAATCAAAAAAGAAGCTCGAGTCTAAACTCGAGCTTCTTCGTTATAAATCATTTCTGTTTTGTAGCCTTGTGATTAAGCGAATTTCTTCTTTGATACGAAACCAGCAACAACAAGAGCTGCGCCCATTAATACGATAACGTATACTAATGTCATTGAAACATCGCCATTGTCTGGTACAGTGTCTTCTTCTGTTCCATTGTCTGGAGTGTCTGGCTCAACGACATCTGGTTTAACAATTGTGCCAACCTCTACTTCATCATCACTCATTACAAGAACATAGTCTGATGCATGTGTGAATGCAAATCCAATATAGCCATCAACATCTACTTCACAAGAGCCTACACATTCAAGATTTCCATCTTTATTGTAGTAGTAAAGGCTAATGTAGCTTCCTTCATATTCATCAGAAACTAGCATAACATAAGCTGCTGTTAATCCAAAGTCATCATTATCTGCTAATGAGAATGTAGTATAGTCTTGACTATCAAGGTCAACAACCTTTGCTAAAAGTGCCTCTGGAATTGATGTTTCTGCATCGATATAAAGATTAAGGTCGATATCTTTAGCTGTTGTAATATCCTTGCCGTTAATTACCCAATAAACGTTTACTACATTGCTCTGAATAACAAGATCAACATCTTTGCCCTTTGCAGCCTCAAGTACTTCAGCTGGAATAACTGCTGTTAAATCGCCATCTTCATCGGCAAGAACAACAACAACCTCTGTACCCTCTTCTGCATTTTCGATTGACTGAATTGCTGAAAGGATTGAACCATCTTCATATCCATATAAAGCAAGATCAAGTGTAAGTGTTGCATCTACTGTAGCAGCATCATTTGCAAAGTCCATAGCCATAACCACGAATGTAACCACATCGCCTTCTTCAACATAAATTACTGCATTTGGATCTGCTACATAATCTGGAGAATTACCATAGCTATAGTAATATTCTGTACTATTTTCATTATCTGTATACATTGCGTAGTACCAAACATCCTCAACCGATGAGCTGATATCCATGCTCAAAACTCCATCTGCTGTTGCTACCCATTCAAGATAATATGCGCCATGACCTGCTTCTAATTCAACCTCTACAGAAGCGTCTGTCTTTCCTTCTTCCATTACGATTTCTTCTGGATTGCTATATGTTCCTTCTGGAATCACAACCTCAATTGTAAAATCCATGTCGTTATACCAACTACCATTTATAACAGAAATTACAACTCCGCCCATTGCATAATAATAAACCAATGTACCTGACGCTACACCATTATCATCTTTATCAAGATAGGTACCACCAATTGTTACATCATACCATGCCGATGGATCTGGTGGTGTTACAGTAACTGTTGCACCATCATATTCCATTGGGAAAGAAATATAATATTCTGAATTTGCCGGAACAGTAACAGTATCTGAAGTACCAGTAATCACAATTGGATTATCAAGTGAAGAACCTGCAGCGGCTGGGAGTACAAGGGTCGCATCCCAACCAATCACTACTGTTTCTGCTGATGCATCACTACCAATCATAATAAGCAATTCATCGCCTTTTGATGCCTCAATTTTCACTGCATCATAAGTCATAGTCCAACCCATCTGTGTGAATTCATATACATAATCACTTTGTGAAAGACATGTTGTAACATCTGTTGTTTTGTTTGTAATAGTGATTTCTGGTAGCAATTCCTCTTCCGTTGCTATGCTTGACCAGTTATAATTCACATAAGCAACAAAGTCACCTGTCTCCTCCATGATATAGGAATAATAGTAACCCGTTCCTGGCACAAGACTTGTCTCATATGTATTTCCATATGAACCATAGTTATACAATAACCCCATGTCTTCTGGTGAATCAACTGTTCCAACTGATTCTAATGCGGCGGTCCAAGTAATATCCAATGAAGGATATGCATCACCTGAACTAAAATTAAGAACTTTAAAAAGAACTGTTTCGCCAGCAGCGATTTTTACACTATCAGTAGTTGTATCATATCCCCAACCTGCATGATAGATAACCTGACCATAGTCGTCGGTAGTTGTATTATCCATATTAATTGCATAATACGCACCCGCTGTAACATCCTTAACACTTACTGTAATTATAGCTGTTCCTTCTAAAGTAGATGGAGCAGTGTAAGAATAGTAATAATATGTCTGTTCAGCACCACCCACAAGTGATGTTGTGGTCTCACCCAAAGTTTCAATAACTACTGGATTTTCTTCTGTGCCAGTTCCTTCTGTAGCCAATGCCGCCATATTAGGCAATGTCAATACCATGCAAAGAACTAACAAACTAGCAAAAAACTTTTTCATTTTCTTCATGATTTTATTCACTCCTTATATAAATTTTATCCATCGTCCCGGTTCCTCCTCCGGGTTAATGTTCTCCTCTGTTGCAGATTACTCTGCTGTTTTTAATGTGATAACAACCTCTGTTGCACCGTTCTCATAAGTAAACTCATGCTCATCTGTGCTATAATCATAGCCTTCTGGCATAGTCATAATTTTTGCGGTATATGTAAGAGTTGTATCAACTGTGAAAGTTGCTACGCCATTTGCATCTGTTACACCCGGCATACAGCTTTCTGCGCAAATCTGAACCATAACGCTTGCAAGTGGATTACCATCTGCATCTACAACCTTTACGGTGTATTTGCTTGCTTCATCTTCACTTGTGCTTTCTGTTTCACTATTTGTATTCTGGTTATTCTCAGTAGATACTTCACTACTATTATTTTCCGAATCACTATTTCCTGTGTTACCGCATGCAACAAGACTCATTACCATGCATGCCATCAGGAGTGTTGCGAAAAGCTTCTTAAAACACTTCATTTTTCCGCCTCCTTCCATAGTTTTTGTTAAAAATCTGTCCTATTTATTAAATATACACCCATTTATTGGAATATGCAACAGTTTTTGCATATTTTTTGAATATTCATGCATAAAAATTCATTTTTATGCATGAATATCTGTATTTTTATACATTCTTAGTAAATTATTCTTTTACATAACAGCACAAAGAAAGCCATGCGGTTGCAGAATCAACTTTCTCACTGCCGAATAAATAGTTTGCCGATGATTTATCCCACCAGCCCATGTTGTCTCCACCGTATTTTACCATATGCATAAGGTCATCATTCAGTGGATAGATACCATACTTACTATCTAAGCAGCTTGCTGTCAGGACGTTGCCCATTGTATCAGTGCTACCTGTGTATTTAATCATTAATGAATTATACGCTTCATTCAAGCTTGCACTCTTAAAATTCTGGCTATTTACCACAGCTTTGATTGAGATATAACTACTGCTTTCAAGGTTGATATACACAATTGGGCCTGTCTTTGAACCATAATGGTAATATCCATCATCACCTTTTACAACAGTAACCGACTTTGTTGCTGTAGCTTCAAAGTACTCCAATTTATCTCCACCGGTAGACAATGTGAACTTGCTTGGAGTTCCGCATGTTCCTGTATAATCCGGAGTTACTGTTTCTTCTATAGCATCACCTGTTCTTTTGATTGTGATAACCGTATTTGCTTCCTTAGAAACACTGAATACACAAATGACATGACCAACCTGACCCGATGTGACATTTATGTCGAAGGAATTACCTCCATAGCTTGGGTCGCTGATATACTGTTCACTTGCACCTACGTAAGCCACCTTGGTCGATGAACCAGTCACTTTAATCTCGTACTGTCCCGCCTTTGTAGGTGTATAAACATAGTAATTATCACCACTTGCATTCAGCTCTACATAACTTGCGCCAAGCTTTATCACAGTTGCAACCTTATCGCAAATCGTCTTCGTCCCATTATCTTCAATGTTCTCTGCTGCAACTACAGTTGCGCTTGTGCTCTTGGCAGTAAGAGCTACCCTTGCTGAGCCATATTTATCATCCACAACCATTGCGGTATAGCTGCCTTCCTTTAAGGTTACGCTTGCTTTACCATTAGAATCTGTGGTTGCTTCTGCAACTACTGCATCGCCACTCTTAAACTGTACGTTTACATTCTTGATTGCTTTGTCCTTATAGGTAACAACCGATACGGTATAGGTAACCGTTTTTGCTGTAGTTGTTTCCTTTTTCAAGGTAACTTTGATATCTGTAGCAGAGCCAAAAGCCTTGCTTGCAGACTCATAACCGCTTGCTACAACGCTTGCGGTATAGCTATCCTCTTCTAATGTAAGAGACATTTTGCCGTTAGCATCTGTTTTGGCATAGCTGCCACCGATTGTTACGGAAGCTCCTGAGATAGCTTTGCCGCTTTCATCTACAACAGTTACAGAATATGTCTTCTGTGCAGTAGATGTCTTTACTAATGTAACCTGAAGCGCATTGCTCTGTTTTGTAAGGATATATTCGGTTGTATCTGCCTGATATCCGCTTGGAGCGGTAACCACTGCTGTAAAGTTGCCGTTTGGAAGGCTGATGGTTGCCACACCAGACTCATTTGTTGTAAGCGTCTGTGTTTCGATGCCTTCGCCACTGATGGTTACGGTTGCGCCCGCCACTGCCTTTCCTTTGTTGGAAACAACGGTTACTGTGTATTCCACCTGCGCATTCTTGTCGATACCGGTTCCTGCACCTGCTGCAAAGGATGCGTTGAATGTGAGGTCTGCCGCCGGAATCTTGTTTTCAGAATTCATCAGCGCACCTGCATTGAACTGTACGACGTCGCCTGCATCCACAAGAATGGATACCACGCCGTCTCCATCTGCATCAGAGCTTAGGTTGCGAACAGCGTAAGTATTGAGGTTGTATAACATGAAGTCATACTCCACTCCTGCTGTTGCAGATGTACATTTCAGACTCAAGGTACCATTCTCTGTTACAGTATAGGTGTAATACAAGCCCTGATCGTTTCCTTCTTCCAGATGGAAAGAAAAGTCGCCCAGACTCATGGTATATGGATTACCCTGTGAGCCTTCTACGAAGCTCAGTGTTGCAGCAAAAGTCTTATCTGCGCTGCCCGCATTACCGATTACGAATGTCGCCGGTAAGCTAATATCGTCCGTTGTAAGAATAAGGCTTACCTTGCCATCTACCGCTTCGTACCTTGTATCATTGAAAATAACATAGGCGTCTGCATCATTTATGGTAAGAAGCATACCATTTACCTTGTAAGCCATATAGTAATTCTCTGTACCTGCAGCTACCTGCGCATCAAACTCAGTCTCGATAATCTGATATGGATTACCTGCACTTCCGTCGCCACCTTCTTCTTTTACAACGATATCATCTAAGTTTCTGATTTCAGACTGCACATAAGAGTCTGATGTAAAATACTCAAATAATGTTGTGAATGTATCTGTATCCGGAACACTTCCCGTATGAACAAATGCAATTGTTCCGTAACGGTCAATTACAATTGTTGTTGGATATGCGGTGATTCCAAGTACACTCTGCCACTGTAAATCAACCTTTGCCATAGGGAAAGAAAGTCCGAGGTTTGCCTTGTAAGCTGCCACGGAAGCTTCATCGCCATCATATGGATTAAGCGCCAGAAGCTCAAGCTTCTCGGTGTACTGTGCATATGCTTCATTTATGTATGGAAACTCTGCCTTACATGGCTGGCAGCCTTCATACCAGAGGTTTAATACCACTGCTTTTTTCTCTTTCAATAATTCTGAGATGGTGTATGTTGTGCCATCTACAGTTACAGACAGATCTGCCATTACATCGCCAAGTCCCAGACTAAGCTCTGCAAGATTGTCTGTTGACAGAAGCTGTGCTTTGAGTGCGAGAGAAAGCACACCATCATCGAAGGAATAATATTCCTCGACCGGGTATCCGTCTGGCACGTTCTTGATTACAACTACATATTTGCTGGAAGCCTGTGCCTCAAAGGAATAGCAGCCATTTTCATCGGTTCTGCCAACCGCCACAAGGTCTGTCAAAGTATTGTCTTCAAATACATGCACTTCTAGTTTTTCAAAGGCTTTGCCGCCTTCTGTCTTCACTTCTACGGTATAGGTCTTTATTCCAGACTCCGTACCCATCTGGCTGCCGCCACCAACTGCAAGGATGATGCCGACCACACAAGCAATTACCACCACTGCTGCCACAACTGCTGCAATGATTTTCTGCTGCTTTGTCATTTTCCCCAAAAATTCCTTAATCTTTTCCAAATTATCATTCCTCCTTCTAAAAACTTGTTATGAGCGGCCACAAATATGCCCGCTCACAACCAAAATAGAATTCTAATTTGCATAGCAGCACATGAACAACCATGAAATCTCATCATTCACTCCTGAGATTGGGTTGCCATCTGCATCTACGAAGAGATACTGGCTGCTTTCTGCATCAAACCAGCCCACGAACTCACCGCGCTGCTGAATGATGTATTTCAAATCTTCTGTTAATGGGTAAACACCCTCTGTTTCGTCTGCACAATCAATGTACTCTAACAGACATTCGCTATAGCTTACTTTTTTCTCGAAATTACCGTCTGCATCATAGAAGTATTTGCTTACGCCAGATCTTTCAAGAATACTCTTAAAGCATGCAAGATACTTGCTATCTACAGTAAGGCGCACATAACAAAGTGGACCGTCTGCGGTATTCATATGATAGAAGCCATCTGCTTCGTTATATACCAGATTATAGGTATCTGTTGAAGCGAAAATATCAAAGTCAGACAATGTAGTTCCTGCCGGCAATACATACTGGCTAAGCTCTACGGTCTTTTCATAGATTACCCATGGTTCATCTGCCAGACTCCATTCTGGGTCGCCGATACGCTCTACTGCAAGAACACACTCTTTTGCGTTTGTGGAATCCACGCCAATGACAAGCACGGTTGTGCCTGTATCACCTGCTCCAATCATGCTTGCGCTGACAGATATTGTGAACTTGCCGTCTTCCATGTCTGCTACGTTATTTCCCTGAACGAAGTGTGGAGCACCATAGTAACCAATTGTTACATCTGCACCATCCACCACGGAAAATTCATAAGTACCAGCCTCCGTAGGTGTAAAAAGGAAATAGGTTCTTTCCCCAGCCTCAAGTTCTACATGGGTGCAGCCTGTCTTTACATCATATGCATCGTATGAATTCTCACCAACTGTCAATACTCTTCCATCACCTGTAACAGCATTCGCAAGGATAACATCCAGCTCTGTGTCTGTCGCAGAAAGCGTCAAGCCTTCTTCTACATAGTAATAGCCTTCTTCGCCATCTGTAAACTGTAGCTTTACGGTGTAATCGCCAGCCGCCAATGTCTTGGTTGCAACGCCTTGTGCATCAACAACCTGCATAGCTGTCTGTACGCCGTCCTGATAGAACTGTACCACTACACCTTCTGTATAAGGAGTGCCTAAGGCGTCCTTAACAGCTACCTTGTATTCTTTTTCTCCGCTTGCATTATCACCACAAGCAGCCATGAGCATTGCGCTGCACATAAGTGCAGCAGCAACGATAAGCTTTTTCATCTTTTTCATAATATCTCCTTTCGGCTATGCCGAAAATATTTATTTCTCTGGTCCAAGATAATCATAGTAATAGCAAAGCTTTGTCCATGAGTTATCTACGTCTTCAAATGTGTATTTATCCATAAGCAACTGGAGAATATCGGTTAATTCCTTGGTTGCTACAACACAGCCATTACGTTCTGTGTTAGAAGACTTGTCAATCTGGCTTACGTATTTCTGGATTTCAGAAGTGTAATCCTTGCCAGATCCATGGTAACGACCAGCCATGATATCTTCGAGCTGATATTCTTCTACATATGCCTCATAATCATCGCCCCATGATTCTTTGAGGTATGTTACAACCTTATCCCAGTCATTGTCCTGTGCTTCGTATACAGAGAGAATATACATGTCGTTTTCACTCTTACTGAAATCAAAGCCGCCCATTTCAATCATGCCGGTTACACCGCTATTGGTTGTGATTGGGTTGCTAAAGACTCCGGTAATACCTGTAAAGTCTACATATAACTTGCTTCCGTATATCTGTTTGCCGTTTGAGTCTTTACCAAGGTCTTCATACCAGATTCCATCTGAACCAAGTACTACATCAATACCGCCAGCAATGATATGGTACATTGCTTCGCCTGTTGCGTCACTGTCATATGTAAAGTAGCCCGGTGAAGCAAGGCGGAACAATTCGTAAGATGCTCCAATATATTCAATATCGTATGTGATAGTTCCTACTTCGTATACATCCCAATATGCGATGTCGATATAGTAAGACTTACCAGCTTCCATGTAGTAAACCATAGAAACTTCATCGCCTTCAAACATTCTCTCATCATGCTCGTAGGCTAATAGTTGGTTACGGTTTTCATCGAACAGCCAGCCATTTACACCCTGCTCTGATGAGTTGTGAGAGGTAATACGGTATACGCCTGATTTGCTTGGAGTAAATTCTGCCATAAGTCCTCTTGGCATAATTACTCTATTATAATAGAAGTAGTTCGTGCTTACGTTCTTACCAAGCTTTGCTTCATATGCTGAGAAGATTGCAAGACCTTTGATTGGGTCTTCTAACTGTGTCTTTGTACCATATGCATCATAGTACTTACAGATCTTTAACCACTCGTTCTCATCGTTATTATCGAAGCCTGCTACCTTGGCAAACTGTTTTAAGAGTGTTGCTAGTTCTTTCGTTACCGTACATACGCCATTCAATGTTGAGTTTGATGCGTAGTTGCAGTAGGTTACAAAAAGGTCATAGCATTCTACGCCATCAATCTTAAGTGTGCCTTTATCAAGAAGAATCTCGTATACACATAATTCTTCGTTGAACTGTGTATATCCCATAAGGTCTGCAAGAAGGAGTGGACCATTCTTAGAGCCTACATGGTAATATCCGTCTGATTCATTGTATACGATATCTGCATATGTATATTCAAAGCCGTCTTCTGTCTTAGCAGCCTCACGTGGAATATAGGTTGCTGTATCAATATCATCAACGTCTACCACACGAAGATTCTTTACATAGACTGTATCGTCTGCTTCGTTTGTATCAGAGTCTTTGGAATAGCAAAGTGCAATCTCATAGAGTCCATCTTCATCTGCGATACATGGATAACATGTCTTCCAGCTTTCCTTTTCATCCCAACCGGAGATATTGAAGATTGCTTCGTCATTTACAATTACATACATGATATCCGCGCCCTGCTCTGAGGATGCGAGATAATCAAGTCCAACTGCCTGACCTGCCTTTAATTCTACGTCAATGTAAACAATCGCATAAGAATCTTCGATTTCTTTATTGGTTGCATAAATACACTGTTCGCCAAGCTTCTCGCCGATAGCGAATGGCCAGATGTATTCTGCGCCGTCGCCTTCCTCTGCACGATAGGTTGCAGCAATACCGCTCTTATTCAAAACTGCTGCAATTTCATCGGATGTTGGCATAGTATAGGTTGGTTTTACCTGTGTAACGAATGCAGATACGCCTTCTGTAGAAAGCACCTGCTGATAGTCATCTGCTGTAAAGTGTTCAAACACACTTACGAATGGACTCTTGCTTGTGATAGCACCAGATTCCACTGCGCAGATTACACCATACTGATCAATAAATACTGACGTTGGGTATCCTGTAACACCAAAGGTATTTGCCCAGGATGCAGGACAATCTGCCATTGCAAATGAGTACTGATAGGTTTCCTTGAAGGATTTTACTGCAGCAGCTCCATCCAATGGATCAAGTGCGATAATTGCAACATCATCTGTATAGAACTGATATACTTCATCCATAATAGGGAACTCTGTCAGACACCATGAACATGTGGTATACCAGAAGTTCAGTACTACTAGCTTCTTTTCTTTTAATACTTCTGAAAGTGTTACCTTCTCTCCGTCAGATGTTGTTACTGTGAAGTCATACATAACATCACCAACGCCAAGTGTTGTCGCTGAAATGTCTTCATCTGTAATCAGAGATGAGGAAACTGTGATGATTGCTGTGTCACCACTAAATGAATAGCTTGACTGCACATCATATCCTTTTGGAATACCGGAAAATGCAATCGCATAGCTATCGCTTGCTGGAAGTGAAAATGATACGATACCATTCGCATCTGTCTTAGCAAAGCTCTTAAGGTCCGCTAATGTGTCATCTGCGTATACATATACATCGATGTCAGATAACGCCATTCCACCTATCGTCTTAAGGCTGACGGTATAGGTTGTCTGCACGCCATTCTCTACTCCTCCCTGTGTTCCGCCTTGTGTACCTGTTGGGCCGTTGCTTCCGCAAGAAACCGCAATCACTGCTACAAGAGCAATAATTACAACAAGAACTGCAGCAAGAATCACGTAGAATTTTTTGCCCAATTTTTCAATCAATTGCTTCATTTTTTTACTCCTATTTTATATTGTTACTGGGTTTATATGACTAAAAAGGTAAAATTAGCCACAATATCGTCCATATACTATCATATTTTGTCGATACAGTCAATTATTTAAAGCGGGCATCCGCCTATCTTTTGAAGCTGGTATCTGTCAATTGGGCGTAGAGGGAAAAAGTTTCCCGCTACGCCCAATTTTTATCCCAAAATGCCCTTTTAGTCTAGAAATCCAAGGATTTTAAAGCTGGATTGGGCGATGGTGAGAAAACATGTCTGTAGCGCCCTTGCTTTCTCCAAATTGAGGGCGCGGGAGTAGGATTTTTTTCAGTACGCCCAATCCGCAGGAGAAAAGGCATGAAATATACATGAATC
>CAYPAM010000001.1:0-30839 GCA_964408715.1 uncultured Lachnobacterium sp. | reverse complement strand
AGCAGCCATATTGGAATACCATTTATTTGAATGATTTTCCGGAGGATGAACTGCTTAATATGATAGATCATGCATATGATACTGTGTTTCACAGTTTCAGCAAGAAGGTACAGAGACAGATTTTGGAGAAAGTATGAAGATAAAAAGTGCCAAAGTAAAAGAGATAATGAAAAGTTTGGGTGTGGATTTATGTGGAATCGCCAGTCTTGATAGGTTCGATAGTGCTCCAAAAGGGAATCATCCATTAGATGTGTTTCCTGCCTGTAAATCAGTTATTTCATTTGCTTGTAGATTTCCAGTAGGAACATTAGCTTGTAATTCACACACACCATATACGCAGGTGAGAAATACAATTACACCTAAAATGGATATGATAGCTCTTAATTTCTGTATAGAGATGGAAAAATACGGAGTTATGTGCGTACCGATTCCAACCAATGACAGCGAGTGGGATGTGAAAACAAACAGATGGCGTTCTATTGTGTCACAGAAACATGCCGCACAAGCTGCCGGATTAGGATCAATAGGAAGACATTCGTTGTTGATTACTCCAGAATTTGGAAGCATGGTATGGCTAGGTGCAGTTTTGTGCTCAGAAGAGTTAGAAGCAGATGAATTAAAAGAATCTATTTGTAATAATTGTGATTTATGCGTAGAAGCTTGTCCTGTAAACGCACTTGAGAATCCGGTAATAAATCAACAAACCTGTTGGGATTATGCATTTGGGGAGGATAACGAAACACAGACATGGAGAATAGCTTGTCATAAGTGTAGAGATATTTGTCCATATAACCTTGGGAGTGAGAATAGATTTATAAAATAAGTATTTACCAAAAATGAAATGTTTTTAAAAATGGTAAATAGAACACGAGAAGGAACTGAGATTATATTCAGTTCCTTTTTCTATGTATGATCTTTGTGGATTTATTTTGACAAACATCAAAACAAATTATTGACAAGTAGAGAATATGATAATAAAATTAAGATATCTAATTAGACGTATATCGAATTAAAAGGAGTGAATGAAATGAGCAAATTCATTGAATATTTAGATGAAACAGTTAACGAATTGAAAAAAGAGGAAGGAGAACATATTAACACAAGCCGAAAAGATGAATACATAAGACAGTTGACAAGGTTGCCAGAAAATTGGAAAATGTCATTAGAAAAAGCCAAGGAACATGGTGACGCACAGAAAGTTGTAATTGAGGAAACCAAATTAGAGATGTTACAAATAATTAGGACTAAATTTGAAGAATTAGGAGCGTGAGAGTAGCGTGTTAGAAGCAGATGCGATTAAATTATTTAAATGTTTAGCAGACAAGTCAAGACTACAAATTCTAAAATCCTTAACGAAAGAGGATATGTATGTGGAAAGATTAGCAGAAAGACTAGGCCTTACGCCTGCAACGATTTCTTTTCATTTGAAAAAACTCGAGGATGCAAAGGCGGTAACATCATATAAAGAACAGTATTATACAATGTATTCACTATGCAAAGACGTGTTTATGACTAATATAATTGATATCATAAACGAAGAGTCAGAGGTTATTGATGAACAAAAGCAGAGAGAAGATGCATATAGAGAAAAAGTAATTAAGACCTTTTTTGAATATGGAAAATTAAAAGCAATTCCAGCACAGAGAAAGAAGCAACGTATATGTTTAGAGGAAATTGCAAAGGCGTTTGAGTCCAATAAGGATTATGATGAAAAAACCGTAAATAATATTATTCTTCAATTTCATGATGATTTTTGCACAATTCGTCGAGATATGATCTCGGAGCACATCATGGAAAGAAATGGAAATGTCTATAGGCTGAAATAGTAAAAAGATTTATAGGGCTCATTTTAGCATAACAATCAAAAGGAGAATTTCGTATGACAGATTATATTATTATAGCAATTGTCATAGTATTAGTTGGAATTGGCGTGTTTTCCATGGTGAAAAAGTCGCGCGACAAGAGTAGCTGTTGTAGTGGAAGTACATACAAGGCGCGGAAGAAGAAGTTGGACCGCGTAGTGGCAAAGAAAGTTTTCGTAGTAGAGGGAATGAGCTGCCAGAACTGTGTCAACCATGTGCAGGAAGCTGTTAATGACATTGATGGTGCTTCTGGGATTGTGCATTTGAAAAAAGGTATTGTAACCGTTTCCATGAACCATGTTATCGAAGATGATGTAATCAAAAATGCAATCGAGAAGAAGGGTTACAAGGTAACGGAAATCAGATAAATGAGTTTTGGTTTGAAGGAGGAACAACATGGTTGAACAAGATTATATGATGAGACTTGTGCAACAAATTGCACGAATGTTAGCAAAGATTTTATTCAATATAGACTCGGAAACTATTTCGGAGGATTTGGAAGGTCGGATAGATAAGACAGATACGTTAGAGCGCCTGCTGGCGATGATTGAGGAAGGGAAAATCAACGAGGCGGAAAATCAATTGTTTGATTTGCTAGACGAAGGTTGTCCACAGTGTACGGAAATAGCGCTTCTATTCTATTCCCATCTGAATGAGAAAACAGATGATTTTTTGAAAGAAAATGATTATAGCAGAGAAGAGGTAAAGGATGGAATAGCAGGCATTGCTGAAAGAGTCGGGTTAAGCGAATTGGTGAGTACGAGCTTTATGGACGCGTGAGGAGCTTGCTGCGACAGATTTCCTTTTTGCTTGTGGAAAAGGGAAAGAGAAGCTATAATATAGCCATATATGATACAGGACAAACACACACTTCGAAAACACATTCTACAAATACGCGATAGTCTCACACTAGAGCAGCGTCATATGAAGAGTGCACAAATAACGGAGCGCGTTCTTGTGCACGAGGCTTTTCAAGGAGCAGATGCAGTATTGCTATTTGCGTCTTATCGCTCTGAGGTGGACACAACGGAGATGATTCAGAAAGCGCTAGAGCTGGGGAAGCAGGTATATCTTCCCAAAATAGAGCTGAATGAGAAAACGCAGCGAGAGGAGATGGTGTTCTATCGGATGTTTGCCTTGGAGGAGTTGCAGCCGGGCTACAAGGGAATTCGTGAGCCGAGAGCGGAAGTAAGATTGGAGGGCGCCACACAGCTTCTTATGCTTCTCCCAGGTGCAGTGTTTGATCCAGAGGGAAACCGTATCGGATATGGGGGAGGTTTTTATGACCGATATCTTGAGTGTGTAGAGAGGCGGTTTCGTGCAGAGCCGAGGACTAAGCTATATAAGATAGGATTGGCATTTGAGTGCCAGGTGGTTAAACAAGGCTTTATTCCGACGGAGCAACATGACGCACGTGTGGATGAAGTGGTTACAGAAATAGGAAAGTATTGCAAAAATTACAACAAGATCGTAAAATAATAGAGAAATATATTAATTATTTAACCATTAGTTGGGGGACAAAAGAGAGATGACTAAAGATAAGTCCATAGCTGGAAAGATTCAGCGTGAAATGGTGAAAGCCAATGTAATCGGGTTAGCACTCCTGGGAGTGGTTTCTTTGATTTGTGTTTCAACATCCGTGAATACATTGTTGAAGAACAACATGACAGAAACGGCAGAGGTTGCGGCAAGTCTTATTGAAGAAAATGTTGCCGCCATGAAGCAGGCGACATACGAAATTGGATGCAATCCGCTTCTTGCTTCGACAGAATATTCCAATGAAGAGAAAATTGCTATCCTGCAGGCAAAGGTAGAGCAGTACGAATATACGGGCTGCGGTCTTACCATGGCAGATAACGTGGATATCGTCAGTGGCTGGGATTGTACAACACAGGATACCGTAGTGCAGGCGCTGGCTGGAAATGTGTATTTTTCAGAGCCAAAGATTCATGAAGGCAGCTCATTTACTTCTTATTTTTCAGCTCCTTTGTGGAAGGATGGAATTGCTAATTCGGAAATCGTGGGAACGGTTATCTTCATGTCAAATGACCACTTCCTTCAGGATATTGTAAAAGAAATCTCTATCAGCGACAGCTGTAACGTATTCTTATTAGACCAGAATGGCAATGTCATTGCGGATTCCAGTCAGGATATCTTGCAGCAGATTGTAAATGTAGAGGCGCTTGCAGCAGAGGATAGTTCTTATAACTCTTTCGCAACGGTTTGCGCAAAGATGGTGGCCGGTGAAAATGGATTTGATACATTCAGCCTGGGACTTTTGAATGGACGCTATATCGCGTATGCACCAATCAATGGAACAGACGGATGGAGTATTGGTATTTCTATCGCACGGAGTGATTATCTGGGAACTTATTTGTTCAGTATTGGCGGAATTGTTGTTATAATGGCGCTTGGTATTTGTTTGTCAATTCGTAACGCAAAGAAGCTTGGTGCAGAGATTGCAAGTCCAATTCACACCTGCGCAGATAGCATTAAGCGTCTTTCAGAGGGTGATGTACATACAGACATTGTTGTGGATGAGTCCTTAGATGAAGCAACGGTGCTTACAACTGCAGCTGTGGAGCTTAAAGGCAGTGTCAATGCATTGATTCAGGATATGGATTATGTATTAGATGAGTTGTCGAAGGGTAACTTCACAATTGAAAGTCGGAATGAAGACTGTTATGTGGGAGATTTCGCCAGTCTGCTTGCTTCTGTAAAAGAGCTTAAGGGAAGACTGAGCAAGACCTTGCAGCACATCCAGGAATCTGCCGGACAGGTTATGCAGGGTTCCAATCAGATGGCTACAAGTGCGCAGGATCTTGCATATGGTGCGGCAAATCAGACAGAAGCTGTAGATATGCTTAGAAATACCATTACCAACATCGCAGAAGGTGTCGCACAAAATGCCAAGCAGAGCAGAGTTGCACTTGCAAAGATGGATGAGGTTGAGCAGGCTACCATGTATAGCAACCAGGAAATGGCAAGTATGACAGAAGCTATGCAGCGTATTTCTGCTACTTCTCTGGAAATCGCCAAGATTGTTACAGAGATTGAAGATATTGCGGACCAGACCAATCTGTTGTCCTTGAATGCTTCTATTGAAGCGGCTAGAGCTGGTGAGGCTGGACGCGGATTCTCTGTTGTTGCAGAACAGATTCGCAAACTGGCAGAGAGCAGTTCGCAGTCGGCATTACATACCAAGGAGCTGATTGATACATCTGTTGCAGAGGTAGAGCTTGGTAATCAGATTACAGAGCGCACGGCTCTTGCACTGAAGAAGGTTGTGGAAGTAATAGAGGAAGTGCGTGAAGGCGCGCGTATGTCTACGCAACTTTCAGAGGAACAGGCGGAAGCAATGCGTGGAATCGAAGAAGAAATCAAGCAGATTACAGACGTTGTACAGAGCAACTCTGCATCTGCGCAGGAGTCCTCCGCAATCTGTGAAGAATTGTCTGCACAGGCGATGGGCTTAAATGATTTGGTAGATGATTTTTCGATTTAATGAAGTTATGAAAAAATCCTAAGAATAAAATATATCAAAAGAGGCTGTTGCGCCACGGATTTCGACACTGAGCTCCGTTGCGTAACAGCTTTTTGTTGTGGTTTTTTGCAGAAATTACTTGTATTCAAGTGCGGAATGTATTGCCTTTTATTAAGGCATAATGTAAAATATTATACATATAACTAAAATATACAATGCGATAATTGTGGAGGACACTATGGGCAACATGATAGCATGGTATCCGTTTGATGATGCAACAGCCATCGGAAAGGATATCTCAGGCAACAACAATATAGCAACCGCTTGCGGAAAAAACATTCCTCAGATAGAGGAGGTAAATGGACGTATGGCAGCCAGATTCAATGGCGGCGAATATGGTGCGTCTTATCTGGAGCTTCCAAAGGAGCTTTTGAAGAATGTCAGTGACAATAGTGGACTAACGATAGCAACATGGGTTTGTGCGGATAACGGCGTAAATGTATGGGAGAGAATCTTTGACCTTGGAAAAAATGAGATGGGACCATACATTTTCCTGACCCGTTTCTTACGTGGTGTGTGCTTCAATGGAACAGATCTTGCGGCAGATGCCGGAAAGCCATGCCCAGTTGGTCAGTGGCAGCATATCGCGATGACTATTACCGGAACAAAGGGTGGCTCCTTAAGCAGTGCCGGTCCAAGAGTCTATATCAACGGCGAGCTTGTGGCAGATGGATTTATCAGCCAGACCTCCAGTGGTACATACAAGACATACCGCGCATGGTTAGAGACCTTAGAGGATGCAACCAATTACGAGCACAATTATATCGGGCATTCCCAGTTCCCGGCAGATGCGGATTTCTGCGGTGCATTATCAGATTTCCGAATGTACGCAGATGCATTAAGCGAAAATGAAATCATGGGACTCATGTGTGAGTCTTTAAGCAACGAACAGATATTAGCTTTAGCAAAAGACAAATTCCTTGCAGAACCAGCCAAGATTATCACAGACGACATTATGCTGTCCGATTCTCTGATGGAAGGTCGCGTAACGGTAGCTTGGAGCTGCGACAAGCCAGAGGTTATCAGCAAGACTGGAAAAGTAGCAAAAATAAGAAAGCCAATAGGCGTAACACTTACCGCAGAGCTATCCTGTGGAGACAGTAAAGCGAAGAAGGAATTTTGCGCCTCAGTACTACCAAAAACAACAGCTCCATATGAGATAACCATCCATGGAAATCAGGAAACAATTGATATCAGCGACACATTATTTGGATTGTTCTATGAGGATATCAACAATGCGGCAGATGGCGGTATCTATGCAGAGATGGTGCAGAATCGTTCGTTTGAGAATTTCTGGTTTGATACATATGATTTTAGAAGTGGAGAAAATGGCAAATCTACCGGCAGAAACCATGACCCACTGCGATTCTGGTTTGGAGATACCGACAAGGTAACTGTGTTCAATCAGGGTGGATTGAATGCGCACTTTGGATTGAAGGATAAGGACACCAACGCATATTATGTGCAGGTACCGGCAGGTGCCAAGCTGTATAATCGTGGATTCTGTGATAACCGTCATGATTTTTCCATGAACTTAAAAGAAGGTGTCGGATACAGCTTCACAATCTGGGCAAAGCCGGCTGTTGAGACAGCGAAGAACAACGTGACAGGCAGTGCCACAGGTGGCGCGCAGGCTTCCTGCATCAAGGTGGCACTTCTGGACGGCGAAGGCAACATGGTGTCAAATGAGGTCACCATCGAGGTAGAGGCGTGCGCAGAAGATAAGCGCTCCTGTGGTACCGGGAAAGCATCAAAAGGTAAGAACTTAGGCTGGAAAAAATACCACGCGAAGAAGCTTGTTGCCACAAAGTCCTGCATGGGACAGCTCGTGCTGGAATTCACAGGCGATGTATGCATCGATATGGTTTCCCTAATGCCGGATGATGTTTGGGGTGCAAAACGCGAAAAGACCTCCAAGAGTGCAAATGCGAACTTCAAGGGTAACCCAAATTATAGATTAAGAAGAGATCTGGTGGAGACACTGGTTGAGCTTCATCCGACCTTCCTTCGTTTCCCGGGCGGATGTATTTCCGAGGGCTCCTATATCTGGGAAAACGTCTACGATTGGAAGGAATCTGTAGGAGATGTCGAGGTTCGTAAGGAGAACTTCAACGTATGGGGCTACAACATGACCATGGGACTTGGCTACATGGAATACTTCCAGCTCGCAGAGGACTTAAATGCGCAGCCACTTCCGGTTATGGCGTGTGGTGTGCTGTGTCAGGCGCGCTCGGATTATGCGAACCCAGCGGGCGGCAAGCTTCAGAAGAAGTATATTAAGAACTTCACAGACCTGATAGACTTTGCAATCAGTACGGATTTTGAACACAACGAATGGGCGGCACTTCGTAAGAAAATGGGACATGCGGAACCATTCGGCTTACATTATCTCGGTGTCGGTAATGAAAACTGGGGAGAGGAATTCTTCGCAAGCTTCGAGGCATTCAAGACGGCTATCGACAAGTACATGAAGAAGAATTATCCGGGCTACCCACTTACCATTATTTCAACTGCAGGCGCACAGGCAGACGACACCGCATATCAGCAGGGATGGAAATTCCTTGCCGGCTATCAGAAGGGTTGCGCGACGGTTGGATTCACAGATGGCGAAAAGAGCTGGACAGAGGATGTAACCTGGTACAATAAGAATAAAAACTACATGGATACCATCGTGGACGAACATTACTACCGCTCGAACCAGTATCTATTGGAAAATGCAGACCGCTACAATTACTATTATCGTGCATATAAAAAAGGTGTTCTAAATGAAGCGCAGACCTCAAAAGTATTCGTCGGTGAGTACGCATCCTCAGATAAAAACACATTGGCAGGAGCAGTAGCAGAAGCCGCAGTTATGACCGGCTTTGAGAAAAACTCAGATGTCGTAAGACTTGCTGCGACAGCACCACTGTTTAACAAAGTGGTTACGGACGGAACCTATCGCTGGACTCCGGATGCCATCTGGTTCGATAACGATAGCGTGTGGAGAACTCCAAACTATTACGTACAGCAGATGTTTGCAAAATACATCGGCAAGAAGCTGCTGGAGACAAGCTACGAATCCTATGAACAAGGCGCAAAAAAAGCACAGACTCCGCAAGGTGGAATAGTGATTTCCACCGAAGGAGCAAATGAAATTAAGAGCATCAAGGTAGTTGCGAACAAGAGTAGAAGGGTGCTCCTTGAGCAGCAGTTTAGTGGTCAGCCAATGAGCGAATCAGTAGCTTCAAATACGAAAGAGGAAGTTTTAGTTGCGATGACGAACGGAAACAGAACCGGTTTCTACCTCAATGCACCGCAGTGGCATCACTACACGGTAGAAGTTATTGCAGATAAGAAGGATATCGAAGCCGGCATCTGTGTCGGTGTAGGTCTAAAGGAATTAAATGCCGAGAAACCAAACATGTTAGAGTACTGTGTCGGTACGAAGAACGGAACAGGGCTTAAGGTATACAAAGACGGCGTAGAAGCCTACACCCTGGGTGATTATTCATCCAGCGCATTTGCAGGAAATCTGCGTGCTTGTTATGATGATGTGGTAGAGGCCGGAGAATACAAGATTACCGTAAACTACGGCGGCAAGGATGGAAAAGCAATTAGCTGTTACTATGAAAAAATCACGGGCGAGGAGCAGGTTGGATGTCTTGATTGCAAGCTTGAAGTCTATAACCGTGACGTATACCATTCTGTCACAACGGACGAAAGCAAGATATACGCAAAATTAGTCAATGCAGAAGATTTTGATAAGAAGGTACTGCTGAACTTAGATGCCGTAAGTGTCAAAGCAAAGGCAGAGCTGATTGTTTTGACCGGAGAGAAGGAGTTGGTGCACACCTCGAACGTCAATACAAAAGAGGGTGAATTGATTCAGCCAGTCAGCAGGAAGGCTTCCGTTAAGACAGACAAGAGCAAAAGGCAGTTCACAGAGCTTATGCTTCCTGCCAATTCGGTGTCGGTTGTGGTATTTGAAAAAACCAAAAATAATGCGTAAGTGACTAATATAAGTGGGTGGTTCTGCCGATATATATCCTATAGAGATTAGGAGGACGGCATGAACGTTGTTACACACAATCTGGCAGCCATGAACGCTACAAGACAATATAATATCGCGGTAAAAGCCGGTCGGAAGAGTGCAGAGAAGCTGTCTTCCGGGTATCGCATCAATCGCGCAGCGGATGATGCGGCAGGGTTAACGATTTCAGAGAAAATGCGTGCGCAGATTCGTGGATTGAATCAGGGCGCAGAGAATATAGAGACCGGTATCAGCTATGTGCAGGTAGCAGATGGCGCGCTCGAAGAAGTGCATAGCATGCTTCAAAGAATCAACGAGCTTGCGGTACAGTCTGCGAATGGAACAAATTCTGAGAGCGACCGCAAGGCTCTGGATGATGAAATGCAGCAGTTGAAGACAGAGATGCAGAGAGTCTTCGAAAGCACGACCTTTAACGAGAAGCAGATATGGCCAGAGGGCAGTATCGAAAAGACATCTGTGTGGGTTGGAACAAAACAGGTACAGGGCGTATCGGTTGCAACGCCAGCTGCGCAACGAATGGATATCAACAACCAAAATTACGATAAGGTTGCTTACAGTAGCTACCAACTTTTAGCAGATGATACAGGAATCCGTGTCTCATGGACAGATTTCGATGGAGATGAGCATACGACTCTGGCTGCGGATTGGGATACGCTTGAGGCAAACAATTACAGCTTTCAGATAGCAGATTATTTTGATACCGCGGATACAGCGCTTTTTGATAACGGAACACCACTCTTTGATTTTCAGATTGCATTCAAGGTAGAGCCGGAAGCAGAAGTCGCAGACATCATTGCTGCAGTGAATAATACAGCGATGAGTACCAATACAGCCGCTTACATCAGCGCGAATTTTGAAGATGCGTCTGGCAATTCTATTACACAGACGGGCGTATCCGTTGCAAGTGCAAGCATTAATTATTCGGCTGCTTATGCATCCAGAGAAAATGCGAATATATCCAATGGCGAGACCGGATATGATTTTGAAAACGCGACAGACAGCTTCTTAGAAGCAACGACATCTTCTGTAACGGATGGCAATCTGGATGAGATTCCGGAAAACAATACTTCTGATGTGTCGGTGGCACAGACGAGTACGGAAGGGTGGAGCTTTACCTTCGAGATGGAAGGTATTGGAGAAGTGAAGGCAACCTCGGATTACATATACTATTATTCCAATGACGGCGATAGCGATGATGAAGGCTTATGGTGGCAATGGAATAAACGTACCGATGGGACAAGATACAAAAGTACCATATATCGATATCCAACCGAATATGGAGACGCTTCCTTAGGTACTTTGATGTCAACATTAACTGGTGCCAGTGGCACCGGAACACCGGGACTTCTGACAGAAGCAAATGGTGGTGTTGCGGACTCGGGTGGTTATGTCCTCGCAAGATTTGCGCTTAATTCGACCAATAGTTATACCTATGGAAGTGGACAAACGAGTGATTCGGTTGGATATTTCACCTTGAGGGTTGCTGTCAATAACACGGATACAGAAGAAAGCGTTCTGCAAAAAATCAATGATGCGTTGAATACGACAACCATCGTTGACCTCTATACCAGTGATTCCAATGTAAAAAGTGCGAGCCATACCGTATACCGTTCTTACATCAATACTTCTATGGTGGAACGTGACGTATACCAGATGCTGCTTGACTACGGAAACGTGAATCTCAATATTCACTCCGGTCCGACAGCGACAGACAAGATTGCCTTGAACTACAAATGCTTGCGTGTAGCAGCACTTGGTCTTGAGGATACCAATGTGCTGACCGAGGATAGCGCGACCAATGCGATTGATGAAGTAGCGCTGGCGATTCGATTGGTAAGTGAGCAGCGTTCCAAATTCGGTGCTTACCAGAATCGGATGGAGCATGCAAACGCAATCAATCTGAATACATCTGAGAATACAACTGCGGCAGAATCAAGAATCCGCGATACAGATATGGCAGAGGAATCCGTAAAGCACACCAAGGAAAGCATTCTGCAGCAAGCAGGTCAGGCAGTTATGGCAAGAGCAAATCAGAATACGCAGGGCGTGTTAAATCTGCTAAACAAATAGGAATATATAGATTTAAGACATATCACAAAAAGAAACCTTGTGATATGTCTTTTTTGTTATAAAATCCTGCAAATATGAAGAAACTAAAACACAAAACGATTATTTGGAGGAAAGCATATGGAATCACTGTGGAGCAAGACAGCACAGCTGCCAGAGTTTGAGGAATCACCAGAGGATCTTCGCGTTCAAAACGTAGTTATCGGAGGCGGACTTGCGGGAATTCTTATCGCATATATGTTACAGGAAAAAGGACAGGAGGTGGTCATTCTTGAGGCAAATCAGATTGGAAGCGGGCAGACGAAGAATACCACTGCCAAGATTACAAGCCAGCATGGAAGAATCTATCATGACATGATACAAAATGTCGGAGAGGAGCATGCGCGGGTATATGCACATGCCAACGAAGCTGCCATAGAAAAATATGAGGAGATAATAAGGACGGAGAAAATCGATTGTGACTTCAAGCGACTTCCAGCGTATCTGTACACCGTAAAGCATGAGGCTGTAGAAAAACTGAAACTGGAAGCAAGAGCGGCAAAGCAATTGGGGCTTCCGGCAGAGTATGTAGAAGGCGACAAGATAACAGAGCTGCCATTTGAAGTAAAGGGAGCAGTGAAGTTTGACAATCAGGCACAATTTCATCCGCTGAAATTCATTCAGGCAATAGCCCCAAAGCTTACGATATATGAGCACACGAATGTGCTTGAGGTGGATGACTATATCATCACGACCAATCGTGGTGTAGTTGTGGCTGATAATATTATTTTTGCAACGCATTATCCTTTTCCCATTACACCGGGCTATTATTGGCTTCGACAGCACCAGAGCCGAAGCTATGTGCTTGCGCTCGAGGGAAAAGGCGTCCCACAGGAGCTTGGCGGAATGTATATTGGAATCGACAAGGGCGCAATATCTCTGCGAAGTGCACAGGGAAAGCTGCTGTTTGGCGGAAGCTCGCACCGCACGGGAAGAAATACGGTAGGCTTCTGTGACCTGCGAAGAACGGCAAGAATCTATTACCCACAAGCAGAAGAAGTCGCATGCTGGGCAGCGCAGGACTGTATGCCGCACGATGGGATTCCGTTTATCGGAATGTTTTCTAAGAAGCGGGAGCATTGGTATGTTGCGACAGGCTTTCAGAAGTGGGGAATGTCGACTGCGATGGTTGCTGCGATGATTATCAGCGACCAGATAGCAGGACGTGAAAATCAAGCACAATATACCTTCTCGCCACAGAGACTGCTGGTGAGAGCGGGATTTAAGAATTTCTGTGTTGATGCATGGGAGAGTATGATAGGACTTGCGGCAGGTCTTTTTGTGAAGAAGACAAGAAAATGTCCACACATGGGCTGCGCATTATGCTGGAACGAGAAGGAAAAAACCTGGGATTGTGCCTGTCACGGATCCCGTTTTACTGAACAGGGAGAGCTTGTCGATAACCCTGCACAAACAAATCTTCCACAGGCAGCTTCCGAGCGACAAAAGTCACAATAATCATATGCAAATTATGTCGAATGTGGTAGAATAATACCATGTATAGCCTTATCCAAATGCGAGGATAAGGTGAAGTATGGGAGGGAAGAGAATGTTTGTAATTTTCTTTTTGGCATGGATTATTTTTAATGGCCAAATTACCACGGAAATCTTGATTTTTGGTGTGGTGATTGCGGCAGCCATGTTCTGGTTTGTGTGCAAATTCATGGACTACAGTCTGAAGAAAGAATTAAAGCTCTATCGCAAGGTTGGATTTTTCTTATGGTATTTTCTGATACTGCTAAAGGAAATCATCAAGGCGAATCTGGAGATTATTCCAAGAATATATACAGTTGAAGAAGCGATGGAACCAGTGATTGTAAAATTCCGCGTGAATCTGAAGTCCGACCTGGCTCGCGTACTTTTGGCGAATTCCATTACTCTGACCCCTGGAACGATTACGGTGTCGTTAGAGGAGAATGAATACACCGTCCACTGTCTGGACGAGAGTCTGGCAGAAGGATTGGAATCGTCTGTTTTTGTAAAATTATTAGAAAAGTACGAGGAGGAATAGTATGGAACTGGTACAGCAGTATAAGTGGATTTTTAATATTATATTGGTTATTTTGGCAATCATGCTGATTGCCTGTCTGATTCGTGCCATTATCGGCCCGCGTATTGCGGACCGTATGGTTGCAGTCAATATGATCACGACTATGGTTATTTCCATTGTTGCCATTCTTGCAATTATTATGGAGGAAGGATACCTGGTGGATATCTGTCTGATTTATGCGATGATTAGTTTCCTTGCGGTCGTTGTGCTGACCAAGGTATATACAGGTGTTTATCTGGAGGCAAAGGATAAACAGGCAAAAAAGATGAAAGGAGACGAGGAAAATGGACATTCTTAATACGATTCGTTTTATCGTGGGCGTCGGTCTGATATTCTTAGGTCTGTGCTCATTTATCACCGAAATGATTGGTGTGTTCAAGTTCAAATACGTACTCAATCGTATGCATGCAGCAGGTATGGGAGATACGTTCGGTCTCTCAATTACGCTGCTTGGGACAATGGTTCTAAGTGGGTGGAACTTCACGACGCTGAAAATGGCATTGGTTATTGTGTTCCTGTGGATGGCATCACCAGTTGCCTCTCATCTGATTGCGCGTCTGGAAGTGACCACGAATGAGGAGCTGGAGCAATTCTGCAAGCTGCCGGAGGATATGCAGGAAGAGAAGACAGAGGAGGAAGTATAATGCAGGTGTTTGAGATGATTTTGCTGGGCTTCCTTGTAGTGTGTGCCCTTGCAGTTAGTTTTTCAAAGAATCTACTGAATTCCATTCTGGTATTTATGTCGTATAGTCTGGTAATGGCAATTATCTGGATTTTGCTGGAATCACCGGACCTTGCGATTACGGAAGCGGCGGTAGGTGCAGGAGTTACGAGTTTGCTTTTCTTCGTAACCTTAAAGAAAATTCATGCCATCAGAGAGGAGGATAAGGAAGATGAGCAAACAGATTCCACAGGAAGAACTGAATAAGAAGCTTTCTTATCGCCTGAAGCAATGGTTTACCGGAGCATCTGATACATATGTGGATATATTGGAATCCCATCCACAGGAGGAAAGCAAGCTAAGCGAGAAGGAGTTAGAAAGTCACAGGGAAGACCAGAAGGCTCTGATAGCAAGTATTCATGATACGAAGCATAACAAGGCATATAAGAACTTCTTCCGTTTCTATAAGGTTACAGCGGTTGTGTGCTGTGTCGCACTGGTTACGATTCTGCTCATTGCAGTATCCTATCTGCCTCCAGTGGGCAATCCGGACAACCCTGCCCACAATGAGGTGGTAGATAAATACATCACGGATGGTCTTAAGGATACAGGTGCGGTGAATATCGTAACCGGTATGATTCTCGACTATCGTGCATTTGATACCTTTGGGGAATCCAACGTGTTGTTCATTGCGACCTGTACGGTGCTGATTCTTATGAGAAATGACAAGAAAAAGCCGGCAGACCACGACCATAGCGACAGACACTTTGAACCAAGAAGTGATGCAATTCTGCAAAAGATTACGTTTTTCCTGTTCCCGATTATCGTTATCTATGGTATCTATGTCGTACTCAATGGTCACCTGTCTCCGGGCGGTGGTTTCTCCGGCGGTGCAATTATCGGTGCGGGACTTATTCTGTATCTGAATGCATACGGAACAGAGAAAACACGTAGATTCTTCACCGAGAAAACCTATAAATACGTGAGCTTTGCTGCATTGACGTTCTACTGTCTTGCGAAGAGCTATTCCTTTTTCACGGGGGCAAATCATCTGGAAAGTGGCATTCCGTTGGGAGAAGCGGGAGATATCATTAGTGCCGGATTGATTCTGCCACTGAATATCTGCGTGGGTATGGTAGTTGCGTGTACCATGTACGCATTCTATACACTGTTTCGTAAGGAGGGATTTTAAACGATGTTTGGACCTAATTTACTTGCGAATATAGGGGAAGCAGTTGCAATGATTCTCTTTGGAATCGGCTTTGCGAATCTGCTCTTCCAGAAGAACTTAATCAAAAAAATCATTGGATTTAACATTATGGATACTGCCATCTATCTGTTTTTGGCAGAAAAGGGATATATCACCGGACGTGTTGCTCCAATCATTGTGGATGGCGTACAGGATGTAGAAGCCTATATCAATCCGATTCCAAGTGGACTTGTGTTGACAGGTATCGTTGTATCGGTATCTGTAACCGCGCTGATGCTGTCGCTGACGATGCGCTTGTATAAGCGTTATGGCACGTTGGATTTGGATGAGATATCCGCAGAACTCCGAAAGGAGGGAAGATAATGGAATTCGTACAGAACGTGCCGTTTTTTTCCATTATGATTTCCATGTTTTCGGGAATCGTATCTTCGGTATTACCGGGAAAAGCAGCAAGAATTCTCAATACCATCATGATTGGTCTGGTGGCGGTGATGTCGGTATGGCTGCTTATTTTCATAGTGCAGTCGGGCATTGGAAGCTATACCTATATGATGGGACATTTTCCTGCGCCATGGGGCAATGAGATTCGTGCCGGGGTGTTGGAAGCGTTGATGGCTTTTTTCTTTAGTGTTGTTATGCTGTTATGCCTGTGGGGAGGCAAGGTTAAGATTGACCAGGAAATCGAAAGCTCCAAGCACAATATCTATTACATATTGATAAACCTGCTGCTTAGCTCACTTCTGGCACTCATCTATACCAACGACTTATTTACAGCGTATGTATTCGTTGAGATTAATACGATTGCTGCATGCGGTCTGATTATGATTCGTCAGACGGGACGTACCATTGAAGCCGCAGTGCGGTATATGATTATGAGCTTGCTTGGTTCGGGTCTTCTGTTACTCGGAATCTGTATGCTCTATGACATGGCGGGACATCTGCTGATGTCTAATATCAAGGAAACTGTGGCTCAGGTTATGGCAGAAGGTACATATGCGGTGCCAATGCTTATTACCATCGGTATTATGACGGTGGGACTTGCGATTAAGAGTGCGCTGTTTCCATTTCATTCCTGGCTGCCGGATGCCTACGGATACTCGACTGTATCTTCATCAGCGGTTCTGTCCAGCCTGGTATCCAAGGGATATATCTTCCTGTTGATTAAGATTATCTACCGTGTCATTGGTTATGAGACGGTTGCAAACAGCAATATCTTCCATATGCTGTTCCTTTTTGGTCTGTGTGGAATGATATTCGGTTCAATAAGTGCTATCTGGGAAAAGGACATTCGTCGAATGATTGCTTTTTCATCTGTGGCACAGATTGGTTACATCTATATGGGCTTCGGTCTTGGCACAGAGGCGGGAATGGTTGCAAGTATCTTCCATATGCTGATGCATGCGGCAACGAAGTCGCTCTTGTTTATCTCTGCAGTCGGACTTACCGACGTGTCTGGCAAGAACAGAGACTTCTTCAGCCTTGTGGGAGCAGGATATCGTAACAAGGTGGCAGGTGTCGGCTTTCTCGTCGGCTCCCTGTCAATGGTCGGCATTCCAATGTTTTCGGGATTTGTCAGCAAGCTAAACTTCGCAGAAGCGGCAGTGCAGGCATCTCCAATTAAGATGTTCCCTACCTTAATTGTGTTGGCGATTAGTACGATTTTGAATGCAGTGTACTTCTTAAAGACCGTCATTCGTATCTACACGCCTGAAAGTGTTAAGGGAGAACAGGAAAAGGGCTTTGTTCATAGGAGTTGGAAGGAGCAGAAGCTTTTTACGGTTGCAATTATTTTATTTATCCTTCTCAACCTATTCTTAGGCACGTGTTCAAAGTCTATTATGGAGTTGATTACAGAGGGACTGCATAACTTTATGTAGAAGAGGGGAGAGAAAATGGGTCATTCAGTAATGATTTTATGTGCTATATTTTTCCCAGTTTTATGGGGATTGTTCTTACTCATAAAGCCGGAATATAAAGAACGCAAATCGCTGGTTGTGACTACGGGAATCGGTTTGGTTGTAACAGTTGGACTGTCGCTTTCGGTAATTCTCGGAGGAGACGTGCAGCTTACTTTATTTACCATCGGAGAGAATATGGACATCTACTTTCAGGTGGATGCAGTAAGCCGTGTGTTTGCCTCACTGGTTACGCTTATATGGCCTCTGGCGGGCTTTTATGCCTTCGAATATATGAGTCATGATACAGAGAATAAGAGATTCTTCGGGTTTTACATGATGGTATTCGGTGTGTTGTTGGCGTTGACATTCTCTGGAAGCGTTCTGACCTTCTATCTGTTTTATGAGATGATGACATTGCTTTCTATGCCACTCGTATTTCATTCTAGAAGTAAGGAAGCGATTATGGCTGGGCTTAAGTATCTGTTCTATTCGTTGTGCGGTGCGTATTTTGCATTGTTTGGAATCTACTTCCTCAATAAATACGCAAGCACGTTGCATTTTACGGCAGGAGGCAGTATTGACCTGACCGCAGTAGCGGGGAATGAGGAAATCCTATATATTGCGGCATTCTGTATGATAGTGGGTTTTGGTGTAAAGGCAGGTATGCTTCCAATGCATGCATGGCTTCCAACCGCCCATCCAATCGCACCGGCTCCGGCAAGTGCGGTTCTTTCTTCTGTCATCGTCAAGATGGGTGTACTTGGGATGTTTCGTACCGTGTACTACATATTTGGAACCGAGTTTTTGCGCGGTACATGGGTGCAGACCGCGTGGATGGTGCTTGCGCTACTTACGATATTCATGGGGTCGATGCTTGCGTATCGTGAAAAGGTATTCAAGAAACGTCTGGCTTACTCAACGGTCAGCCAGTTATCCTATATCCTGTTTGGCATGGCATGTATGAGTCCGGTTGCATTGTGTGGTGCATTGCTTCACGTAGTCTTCCATGCAATCATCAAATCCGCACTCTTTATGAGTGCCGGAGCGGTCATTCACAAGACTGGCAAGGCCAATGTGGACGAGCTTCGTGGAATTGGAAAGGAGATGCCAATTACGCTGTGGTGCTTTACCCTGTGTGCCTGTGCGTTAATCGGTTTTCCACCATTTAGCGGATTTATCAGCAAGTGGTATCTGGCGACCGGTTCCCTGGAGGCAGAGCTTGGCGTGTTCTCATGGCTTGGACCAGTGGTGCTCCTTGTTAGTGCGCTTCTTACTGCAGGATATCTGCTTCCTATTTCAATTAATGGCTTTTTGCCAGGTGCAGATTATGATTATAAGAGCGTTCGCAAGAAGGAGCCAGCGCCTATCATGGTGGTGCCAATTATTATTCTAGCAGCAATTGCAGTGCTCCTTGGTGTATTTCCAAATCCTTTGATTGGAATCATCGAAGAGATTGTAGCTGCTGTGATGTAGGAGGTGCGTCATGAGTCAATATTGGATTTTGGTGGCAATCTTATTGCCAATTATTGGAGGTGTTGCAACAGCAATCCTTCCGTTTAAAAAGAATAAGCATATGTTCCTGTTCATAGAGGCCTTCATGCTGGTGACCTCAGGGATTGTTTGGAGACTACTGCTCGGCGGAACCACAGAGACCTTCCATGTAATACACTTTGTGCATGAGCTGTCGCTTTCCTTCAAAATTGATGGACTTACGATGGTATTTGGCGGATTGGTTTCCGTATTGTGGCCACTCGCAACGCTGTATGCCTTCGAATATATGGAGCATCATGACCATCAGAAGTCGTTCTTCATGTTTTACAGCATCGCCTATGGTGTAACCCTGGGACTTGCATTTGCATCCGATATGCTGTCGATGTATTTCTTCTATGAATTACTGACGTTGTCGACTGTGCCATTGGTTATGCATACGCTAAAGCGCGAGGCGATTCTGGCAACCAGAAAATACCTATACTATTCCCTTGGTGGAGCAGCATTCGCATTGACCGGTCTTGTGTTCCTCATCGTGTACGGAGATACGGTAGAGTTCACGCTTGGTGGCGTATTGTCTATGGAGACTGTCGGTGATAAAGCACCGCTTTTGTTGTGGATATATCTCTTTGCCTTTATGGGCTTCGGTGTAAAAGCAGCTATTTGGCCATTGTCAAGCTGGCTTCCACAAGCCGGTGTTGCACCGACACCTGTTACGGCACTGCTTCATGCGGTAGCTGTTGTTAAGGCGGGGGTTTTTGCAATTATACGTCTGACCTATTACAGCTTCGGTACGGATTTCCTACAGGGGACCTGGGTGCAGTATGTAGTCATGGGACTGGCGCTATTTACCATTCTGTATGGTTCGAGTAAGGCTCTTAAGGAAACACATATCAAGCGAAGACTTGCTTACTCAACGGTAAGTAATCTGTCTTATATTATATTTGGTGTAACTATTATGACACCGCTTGGACTTGTAGGTGCATTGTGTCACCTTATATGTCATGCGGTGATGAAAATATGCGCTTTTATGTGTGCGGGTGCCTTCATGCATCAGACAGGTAAGGCCTATATCCATGATATGGACGGCATGGGAAGGAAAATGCCTCTCGTGTTCGGATGTCTTACCATCAGTGGATTGGGTCTGATGGGGGTTCCCGGCTTGGCAGGCTTCATCAGCAAATGGAATCTTGCACAAGCAGCAGTGGAGAGCGAAAATCCGCTGGCATATGTAGGAATTGCAGTATTGCTGGTATCCGCGTTGCTGACTGCCATCTATATGATGAGCATTGCGATGCGCGCATTCTTCCCTAAGGCAGATACAGACCTTAGCGCGACAGAAGGTATTACAGACCCGGGCTGGAAGATGTGTGTACCACTTCTCATTTGTGCTGTCGGTAATATATTGCTCGGGTTATTCTCACAACCGTTGGTAGAATTCTTTATGGATATTGCAACGGGTAAATACTAGAAAGGAGACGAATCATGACAGAAAGTATATTGATATATCTGATGATTTTCATGCCTATGGTCGGCGCGTTCGTCTCTTATCTGGTAGGTAGAAAATCCAAAAAAGGAAGAGACTATCTGGTAGCAGGAATTGCTATTGCAGAATTCGTTATCGCGTTGTTGCTTGTTCTTCAATATGAGAAATGGCAGGGTGCGATAGTGTATCTTCCGGAGGTCTGTGGTATGGGACTGACCTTTACCGTAGACGGCTTTCGCGTGCTGTATGCTGCAATTGCTGCCTTTATGTGGATGGCAACGAGTATTTTTTCAGGAGAATACTTCGAGCATTATCGCAATCGTAACCGTTATTATCTGTTTCAGTTGATTACGCTTGGTGCAACAGAAGCCATCTTCCTGTCAGCGGATTTGTACACGACATTTGTGTTTTTCGAGATTATGTCTGTGTCCTCTTATGTATGGGTGGCACAGGACGAAAGAAGGGAGTCCTTGCGTGCAGGAGCGACCTATCTGGCAGTTGCAGTTATTGGCGGCTTATGCCTGCTGATGGGACTTTTCCTATTATATACAGAGGCTGGAACGCTTCGTATCGACAGTCTCTATGAGGCTTGTCGGGGCAAGAATGTATACGCAGCATGTCTGTGTATGCTGGTTGGTTTTGGAGCAAAGGCTGGCGCCTTCCCACTTCAGATATGGCTTCCAAAGGCGCACCCGGTAGCACCGGCTCCAGCGAGCGCGTTGCTGTCAGGTATCTTGACCAAAACAGGTATCTTCGGAGTGCTTGTTATCAGTTGCCAGATTCTGCTGCATGACGTACAGTGGGGGGCTTTGATTCTTATTATCGGCGTGATTACCATGTTTCTAGGTGCACTTCTGGCAGTATTCTCGATAGACTTCAAGAGAACGCTGGCATGCTCATCCGTATCCCAGATTGGCTTCATCCTCGTGGGTGTCGGCATGCAGGGACTTCTTGGAGAAGCGAACGAAATCGCGATTCGTGGAACGGTGCTTCACATGGTAAACCATTCATTGTTTAAGCTTGTGCTGTTCATGGTGGCAGGCGTTATCTATATGAATATTCACAAGCTGGATTTGAACGATATCCGAGGCTTCGGGCGCAAGAAGCCACTCCTAGCATTCATCTATCTGATGGGGGCGCTTGGAATCGGTGGAATCCCATTCTGGAGTGGATACATCAGCAAGACTCTGCTTCACGAAAGTATTGTAGAGTATATTCATGAGCTTGAGGGCGGTCATGTGGCACAGATGATTTTCTCCGCAGGTAATATGCAGGTAATCGAGTGGATATTCCTAATAAGCGGTGGAATGACTATTGCATATATGTGCAAGCTGTTCGTTGCAGTCTTCGTAGAGAAGAATCAGGATGCGGAAGTGCAGGCGAAGTACGATGCCCAGAAGAAATACCTAAATCCGGTCAGCGCGTGTGTTTTGACGGTCTGTGCAGTAGTATTCCCAATCATGGGTATGCTGCCAACCCTCACCATGGATAAAATGGCAGACATGAGCGAAGGCTTTATGGGCTGGAATCATGCCGGACATAGCGTTGACTACTTCACATGGACAAATCTGCAGGGCAGTCTTATCTCGATTGTGATTGGATTTGTGATATATTTCCTGTTTATAAGAACGTTTTTGATGAAGAAGCAGGAGGACGGAAGTCGCGTATATGTCAATCGCTGGTGGAAATATCTCGACCTTGAGGATTACTTCTATCGCCCAATCCTCTTGAAGTTCATTCCTGCTGTGGCAGGAACCCTCTGCCTCGTTATGGACCGTCTGGTGGATGGAATCGTAGTTATTTTGCGTAAGACTATCTACAAGGACAGCCCGCGTCAGGTAGAACCGGATGAAGGAAACATCCTTACATTGGGAGTTGGCGCGGTATTGAATCGTGTGCAGAAGTTGTGTAATCTTACCATCTGGCGTAGCGCACCACGCAACGAAGACTACAAGCATCGTCTCGCTATGAAGTACGAAGCCTTCAAAGAGAACGCAGGCTTCATTGAGCGAAGCCTGTCCTATGGATTGATCCTGTTTTGTTTGGGACTTTGTGCAGTTTTGATTTATTTGCTCGTAACGGCTCTTATATAGCAATAGTTGTAAAAAAAGCACAAAACGCAAGAAATGTGTTATAATGGCAGAAAGTGTAATTACAAAGGAGTAGGTGGTAATGGCATTACAAGATGATTTAAGGGCGCAGCTGATTAAACAGTTTTCAGCGGAGGTAATTGAGGTAACAGAAACAAATGGCAAGAAATACTACGCATGTCCAACCTGTAAGCGTGCAGTAGCCAAAAGCGACACCAAGTGTCCAGGCTGCACACAGGCGTTGAGCTGGCAGAACATTCGTATCGAAGAGCGTGGACCAATGGGACCAAAGACAGCAACACTGTCCTTTGAAGTGGCAGCAGATTTTGTAAAAGGGGATTGTAGAAAATGCCCATTGTCTTACATTGCGAAGTCGAATTCAGAGAACGTGTACGAATGTCCACTGAACAGTCGTACCAATTGCCCGCTGAATATTTCATAATTACATAAGTTACGCAAAGCACATCCGAATGAAGATTCGGGTGTGCTTTTTATTTGCCCGTATATATTACTCAAGATTTGGGAATTTCTAGTATTAAGGAATGTTGAGATAATATCTGCGAGGTGATGAAATGATAAATTATGACGCATTATGGAAACAATGAAAAAGAAAAATGTCACTCAATACGCACTGATTACAAAGTATAAGGTTAGTCGCGGATTAATCCACAGATTGAAAAATAATGAAAGTGTCACAACGAATTCAATTGATATGTTGTGCGAAATATTAGAGTGTGATGTAGAAGACATCATGACATATAACAGGGAAAAGAAAGGGTAATTTCTTTTCCCTCTATTTTTATTTGATAGGAAATTCCTAGTTCTAGGAAAGTTCTACGAAAGAGAGATATGGTTGGCATGCAAGAGAACAGTATTGGAAGATTCATTAAGACAGTAAGAGAAGAACGGAATATTTCACAGGGAAAAGTGTGTCAGGGACTTTGTTCAACGCAAACCCTGTCCAATATAGAGGTGGGTGAGAGAGTACCGGATGTATTTCTATTCGAGAATCTCATGCAAAGACTCGGAATATCCCCGGATGACTTTGAAACAGTTCTGTTTGATGATGAATACAATGAAATCGCGTTAAGAGATAGAATTGAAAGCTATATAGAGAAGAATCAATGGACCGAGGCAAAAGCACTGCTAGAGTTGCATTATTCTAATACAGATAAGGATAGTATACGGCAGCAGTATTATTGGCAGATACAGGCGATTCTGTTAGGGGCAAAGAAACAGCATGAGGAAGCAATCGTCTGTATCGAAAAAGCAATCGGCAGTATACACGATTCCCTTTCCATAGAGAGGATGGAGGAAGAATTGTTTGGAACCAGAGAATTAGAATTACTCTGTATGCTGGCAGACGAGTACAGAATAGTGGGGGAATATAAAAAAGCGCACAGCATAATAAACGCATTATTAAACTATATGCAAATGAATTCCATTCAACCTATGGAGCTGATAAAGACTTATCCCAAAGTAGTAATCCTAAGACTACAGAGCCATACAACCCGACAGACTTGAGCGAAAACGACATGATGATTGTCGATGGTGCACTTCTGGGGCGCGGATTACACGGTGAGTTCGGTTATGAACCAATCAACTTAAATACCGGTAACTTCTACATGGGACAGACCGATGCCAGCATCACAGACTTTGGTGGAGAGTTTACGATTGGAAGAACCTATAACTCACTCAGTGCCAGTCTTAACTCCATGTTTGGTCGAGGCTGGAGCTTTGTCTTTGATCGGGCAGTATCGAAGAGTGCCGATGGCACTATCATATACAGACGAGAAGACGGAAGTAAGGGAACAGAAACAGGCTGGGCTATCACAGACGCAGACCAAAACACCTACCCGTTTAATAAGTATGGCATGCTTTTGTCTGTAACAGATGAGTATGACTTTGTGACACAGCTTATCTATGACGAGAGCTACAATCTGTCACAAATCATCACACCATCAGGCAAGGTATTTGCTTTTCAGCTTGATGCGCAGGGTCGTATCATCAAGATGGTGCTTCCAAATGGCAAGGCTGTGACCTACAAGTACGACACAGCAGGCAACCTGACGGCTGTTAGCAATCCAAATGGAGACACACGTACCTATAAGTATGATAGTAAGCACCAGATGACTAGCTGGGCAGATGAAAATGGCAACACAGTCATCGTAAACGTATATGATGCCGAAGGTCGTGTTGTAAAGCAGACTGACGCCAACGGCGGTGTGGTAACCCTGACCTATGGAACGAACACTACTACAACCATAGACGCCGAGGGCAATCAAACAGTTTATAAGTATGACGACAGCTATCGTACGACTTCCATCACTTATCCGGACGGAAGTTATACGTACAGAACCTATAATAGCAAGAATGAACTGGCTACGGAGAGAACACAAAATGGCACCAAACACTATACCTATGATAAGTTCGGTAACATCGCAACCGAAACAAGGGAAGATGGTGCCAAAGCGACCTATACCTATAACAGCGATAACAAGCTGGTAAAGGTGGTTGGCTACGAGGGCGGAACGGTCACCTATGCCTATAATAGTACACAAGATATGGTCACCTATACCCAGCCGGATGGAAGCAGGGTGACTTATACCTATGACAGTCTGCACCGCATGGTATCTCAGACAGATGGTAGAGGCGTCAAGACAACCTATACCTATGATGGACCAAATCTCATCGCGTATAAGGATGGGGAAGGACATACATGGACATTTGCTTATGATGCTATGAATCGTCTCGTAAGTAGTAGTGACCCATTAGGCAACAAAACGACCTATACGTACGATAATGATGGCAATAAGACCAGCGAGACAGCACCGGATGGTGGTAGGACAACCTATCAGCTAGATGCGCTCGGCAATACTATCACCTATACGCGCGACAGCATGGGACGTATAGTAAAAGAAGAAAGTACAGCCGCAGGCACAAGACTCTACGAGTATGACTTGTCTGGCAACCTTGTAAAAGTAACAAACGGTGAGGGACAGGTAACCGTATCCGAGTACAACACACAGGGTCTTGTGACGAAAATCGCAGACGCACTCGGCAATGTAACCCGGTACACCTATGATGCCCTCGGCAATGAAACCAGTGTTATCTATGCCGATGGCACCAAGGAGGAGAAGGCATATGATACCAGCGGAAGACTGATACGAGAAGTAGATGAGCTAGGCGTTGTCATCACGTATTCCTATGACGCTAACGGCAACGTCATCAAGATGTCAGACGACAGCGGACGCAGCTACACCTACGAATATGACAAAAACAATCACAAGGTAAAAGAAACCAACCCGGAAGGCGGCGTATGTGAATTTGCCTATGATGTAGCCGGAAGACAGATATCTTATACAGATGAAGAAGGCAATCAGAATCAGTATACGTATGACGCAAATGGAAGAGTCATAAGCCAGACGGATGCCCTTGGTCATGTCACAACCTACACCTATGATAAGAACGGCAGCCTGAAGACAAGCACCGATGCGCTCGGCAATGTAACGAAGTTCACCTATGACGCAATCGGACATATGACCTCGATGACGGATGCCATGGGCAACCTCACGCTCATGAAGTACAACGAGGCAGGGTTACTGTATCAGACCATAGATTCCTTAAAGGGAACGACGACCTATATATATGATGCAGCAGGCAACGTCACTAAGATGACGGACGCCCTCGGCAATGTCTACACGTATACCTATGATAAGAACGGCAAGAATACTTCCGTAGCAGCTCCACAGGATACCGTTACAACGATGAAGTATGACGCCATTGGACAACTTATCTACGCAGAGGATGCAAACGGACTGGTTATTACCTATGCATATAACAGCGTTGGACAGCTTGTAACGCAGAGGGACAACGCAGGCAACGAGATATATTATACCTATGATGCAGCAGGCAATATTCTCACGCAGAAGGACCAGCTCGAAAGAGTCACAACCTATACCTACGATAAGAACGGACTCTTGACGCAGGTCAAAGAGGCAGATGGCAGCACAACTGTCTATGAATACGATACGATGGATAGAGTGGTGGCAGTCACTGACGCAGAAGGCACTCGCACAACATTTACCTATGACATGGTAGGCAATCAGACTGCAATCACAGAAGAGGATGGTGCGACCTATAGCTATGAGTACGACGCATTGAACCGTCTGATAGCAGTCACAGACCCGCTCGGACAGGTAGAGCGCTACACCTATGATGCGAATGGCAATGTATTGACCTATACAGACGCAAATGGCACAGTTGTATGCTATACCCATGATAACAATGACAATGTGCTTACAAGAACCGATGGCAATGGCGGTATCACAACCTATGCATATGACGAGTTAAATCGTGTTATCGCAGAGACCTCACCGGAAGGTGAAACCGTAGAGTATCGTTACGATGCCCTTGGCAACCTAACCAAGTACAAGGAAGCTACCGGTGCTATCACACAGTATCGCTATGACTCTCTTGGCAACATGGTACAGACCATATCGCCAAAGGGCAAGGTCACAGCCTATACCTATGATAGGCACGGCAACGTACTGACAGAGACAGACCCACTCGGTAATGTTACAACGTACGAGTACGATTTAAATGACCAGCTAACCAAGCTGACACAGGCAAATGGCGGTATCTACACCTATTGCTATGATGCAGTAGGAAGACTTGCAAGCGTGACAACTCCTTTGGGCTTCGTCACGACATTTGCTTATGACCTTGCAGACAATGTCATTTTGGAAACCAACAGTCTCGGTCAGTCAACCGAGTATTCCTATGACAGACTGCACCGATTGACAAGCAGTATCAATGCACAGGGTGCAGTGACAAGCTTCTCATATGATATTCGTAACAATCTCGTAAGTGAAACAAATGCATTGGGTTACACGGATACCTACGCTTATGACGTATTAGGAAGACTCGTAGAGGAGAAGAATCCATTAGGAGATGTAACCACATATACCTATGACCCGGTCGGAAACCTAGAGGCAGTCTTGACACCGCAAGGAGCACAGACGACTTATAGCTATGACAGTAACTATAACCTGATAGCAGTTACAGACCCACTTGGTAACAGTACCTCTTACGCATACGATAAGAGCAATCGCCTGACAGGAATCACAGATGCACTCAAGCAGGCAGAAGCTTACGCGTATGATGCAGCAGGACGTGTGATATCTGCGACGGATAAGGCGGGCAACTCCACAGGCTATACCTACGATGCACATGGCAATGTCATCACTGTAACCAGCCGAATGGGGTTGAATACGCATTACAGCTATGATGATAATGACAACCTCATCGAAGTAGAGGACACCGCTGGCAATAAGACTACCTATAGTTACGATAGCATGGGTTGGCTGACCTCATATGTCAGTGCATTGGGTAAGGAGACTACCTATACCTATGACTTGGAAGGAAACCAGACCTTGCGCACTGATGCAACGGGAAGATCAGAAGCCTACGAATATGATGCGGCAGGAAGACTTATTGCCTACACCTCGGCAGGTGGCACTGTCACACGATACGACTATGATGAGTTGAACCAGCTCATAGAGCAATCCTATGCAAGCACAAGCACAGAGACAATGGATGAGGGCGTAACCTATGGTTATGATGCGCTCGGTCAACGGATCAGCATGCTCGACTCCATCGGGGAGGCAGCCTACGAATATGATGCGCTTGGCAGAATTATCGTCGCCACCGACAGCGCAGGACAGACCGTAACCTACACCTATGATGCGGAGGGTAACCTGTCATCTATCGGTTATCCGGATGGAGCAACTGTCACATACGGATACGATTTAAGCGGCAACCTGACTAGCGTGACAGATGGAAACGGTGAGACGACGTATTATAAGTACGATGCTCTAAACCGTATGGTAGAAACCATTCGTCCAAACTACCTGACAACCTATGTCACATACGATGAGCTTGACCATATCACACAGCTTGTGACAAGAAATATCATAACAGGACGACTTATCTCATCCTACACCTATACCTACAATGCGGATGGTTATGTTACATCCGAAATCGTAGAAGAAGCGATTGTAAGTGAACTCTTTGAAGCAAGCTTCGAGGAATTCCTTGACATCATTCTGACAGGCAGGGATTGGCAGGCAAATGAGACGATACAGACAGTATGGCAGTACTTCTACGAGGCACTGCATATCGTCTGTGACCATACCGATGCAGATGGCGATGGTAACCCGGACAACTGCCGGTGGGCGAACCTGACTACAACCACAGAATACAGGTACTACTACGATGCAAACTGGCAGTTGACAAAATGCACCGAGATGGGGGAATATATAGGTACAACTACATATGAATACTGGTACGATGAAGACGGAAACAGAACCAGATATGTCAAGACCTATGAGAACGAGACGGTAGAGGCATATGTCTATACCTACAACGATTCCAACCAGCTTGTGTCACGCGCCAACCAGACCTTCTGGGGAGAGGATATCACTTACTACACCAACGATGCGGATGGCAACATGATATCTGAAAAGACCGGATTGTGGGAAACAACCTATGAGTACACCGCAGAGAATCGACTGTCTGTAGTACGTCAGCAGGGCGTTGTGTTGATGGCTGCCCTCTACGATGGCGACGGCAACCGACTCTTTACGATGGACTATACAGGAGACTGTGAGGAACCAAAGCACCACAAGGGATGTGCGCATGAGGACTGCTTCTACCATGACGAGGATTATCGTAAGGAGTGCTTCGAAAATGGAGAAGTATGGATTCCAGAGATAAACGCAGGAACAGATGCGGGTACAGGTACAGATGGCATGACTGAATTGACAAGCAGCGAAGAAGCAATGAGAGAGCTGGCTTCTCTTGTATCGAAGAAGGTGCAGAAGTCCTACGCTATCACGGAGTATGTCAATGATATCACGTATGCGAACGAAGAAGTACTCATGGAGCTGGATGCCATCGGCAACGTGAAGAAGACCTATACCTATGGCTTAGAGAGAATCTCCTGCACGACAGAGGAGCTTGGTAGCCGTGTAACCAATACGGATAAGGATACCTTCTTCTACTTAACCGATGCAAGCGGCAGTGTAGCAGGTATTACCTCAGAATGGGGACGAATACTTGAAACCTACGCTTACGACCCATATGGTAACCTGACGGAAGGTATTTCAAGCGGTATCAACTACTATGGCTATAATGGTGAAGCAACGAACCTGTGGACAGGACTGCAGTACCTAAGAGCACGTTACTATGACATGGCAAACGGCAGCTTCTTAAGTGAGGATACCTATGCAGGCAAGGCGACAGAGCCGTTGACTCTTAACCGTTACACCTATGTAAGCAACAATCCGGTAAACTACAATGACCCGAGTGGTCACGGTATCCGAATCAATAACATAGCTATGACAGATAGTGGTGGACGCAATAATATCCAGACGAATTCATCCGGACCAAATGCGGCGAAGCTACAACAGGTGCAGAAAAATGCAGAGAGTTTGGGATATCAAAAGTCCACGACGAACAGCTCTTCCCTGACACAGAAGGCAACCGGTACAACAACGTCTACAGATGAGAAGGTGGCATCGGACGATAGTAATTGGTTAGAAGATGTAGCAGATGCGGTAGTACAAGGAGTCTGTGATGTTGGTGAAGCGATAGCAGATGGCGTTATGCATGTAGCAGAGCTGAATTTGAAAGCCACAAAGCTACAAGAAGAGCAGAAAGAGCTAGATAGAGAATTCCTTTGTAGTGACTTGGGACAAGAGATAATGATAGAAACGGTTGCAGTTACAGCAGCGATAATTGCAGTTGTGTATATAGCGCCAGTAGCTGCGGCATGGCTAGGGTCTGAATTGCTGATAACAAGTGCAACCGTAAGTGGAAGCTTTGCAACATCTATGATAGAGGCGTTTTCAATAGGATTATGTGGTGGTGGTGCATATAAGTGGACCAATACGACGCTAAATCAAGTGCAAGATGGTGTGGATATATCTACAGCCTTGGGAAATGGATTGGCAGATGCAGTTGATTTTGGCTATGATATGGGAAGCCGTAATCTGTATTATTCTACCATTTTGTATATGATAAATGGTATGACTATAGCACAACCAGAAAGCCCGCAATTGCTATTGACACTAGCAGATGAAGTGACTACAGGTGCAACACCAGCATGGGTAGGAAAATTAAGTAGTATAGGTTCAAGCGGATTGCCAGCAGTTTCTGGTGCATTGAATAGTACAGCTGCAAGCGGATTACCTGTGGTTATTGGAATTATAGATGATGTTGTTTCAAATAGTTCACAAACTATTACTGGGGTTTTAGAATCTGTAAATGAGGGTGGTAGTACATCAAATATTCCTAGTAAATTTGATGACTTACTAAATAGTGATTATTATAGATATGACCCAGGATAT